>JACZVJ010000039.1 GCA_022572725.1 Nitrospinota bacterium
CGGTGTAGGGAATGCCCCAATCTCGGTCACGGTCATGTTGTTTTGAATAACCCCTGGAATAAAGTCAGCCTGTCCCACGAACTCTGCGACAAACGGAGAGGCCGGAAGGTGGTAAATGGTTTCTGGTGTGCCGAACTGGACGAGTTGCCCTTCGTGAAGCAAAGCCACTTGGTCGGCTATGGTAAAGGCTTCTTCGTGGTCGTGGGTGACTAAAATGGCGGTGGTCTGGGTTTGCTTGAGCAATTGATGGAGTTCCTCCCTCATTTTGTAGGTCATATCCGGGTCTAAGTTACTGAAGGGTTCGTCCAAAAGGAGAATAGCCGGCCTAGGGGCCAGGGCCCGTACCAGAGCCACCCGCTGCTGTTGTCCCCCCGACAACTCATGGGGGTACCGCCTCTCAAGATCTTCCAAGCCAATCAGGGCAAGCAGACCTTGAACTCGTCTTCGGCGTTCCTCGGCAGTGAAATGGTTCAGGCCAAAGGCAATGTTGTCTATGACCCGTAAATGAGGGAACAAGGCGTACTCCTGGAACACCATTCCTGCCCGGCGCCGCTCAGGGGGTACGTGATACCCTGGGGCCGAGACCAGTTCACCGTTCAAATGGATCTCCCCGGAGGTCACCGGTTCAAACCCGGCAATGGCTCGAAGAGTGGTGGTCTTTCCGCATCCTGATGGCCCTAACAGGCAGACAATTTCACCCTGGCGGGCGCAAAACGACACGGAATGAATGGCTGGCCGCCCGGCTTCGTAGCAACAGGTGATGTGGCGCAGTTCAAGCATAACTGGCCTTTCCGTGGATGCGTCCTGATTCACTGCGCTGACCTTGTCAGGAGATTCATGGAATCCCAGGGAAGAATTGTCGGTTTGCTCGCTCATGCTCTGCCAGGTTTTTACAAATTAGGTGATCTGGCGGCCCTTTCCAACCAAGAGTAACACCACCGGTGCGGTCACCATGATGATCAAGAGGGCTGGGGGGGCGGCCAGTTGATACAGTTCCTCGCTTGCTTCCAGCCAAATCCGCACGGCGAGTGTATCGAACCCAACGGGACGCAGCAAGAGTGTGGCGGGTAACTCTTTCATGCACTGGACAAAAACCAAAATCCATGCGCTCAGGAACCCTCCGCGCACAAGGGGCAAGGTCACTTTTTGGAATGTCCGGTATATGGGGGACCCAAGGCTTCGGGCGGCCTCCTCAAGGTTTGGGGTGACTTGGTGGAGAGCTGACTCCATGGCCTGAAGGCCGGCAGGAAGAAAATGGACGAGATAGGCCAGGATCAGGACAAGGGCGGTTCCATACAAAACGGGGACTGTTTGAGAGATCAAGACTAACAAGGCCAAAGCTGCGACGGGTCCAGGAAGCACGTAGCCGGTGTATGCCCCTTGAATGATGAGGAGGTTGATACGAGTCGGGCGCCGGCAAGCCAAGTAGGCTAATGGGGTTCCCACAATTAAGGCCAGGGTGGCCGTTGTTCCGGAAAGGAAGACGCTGTTCCAGACGAATTCCAAGAATCGTAGGGTAACATCTCCCTCGGCAGCGGCCGAGAGGGTCCATTGAATGAGGAGAATGACAGGAATCCCAAAGGCTGCACCCACGACCAGGATCAGATAGCCGGTGATCAGAAACGTGGAGAGAAGGCTGCACGGTTGCGGTGATGCCCGCCGGAACTGTCCGGTCGTTTGGTAAAACCGGCTACGCTGGCGGGACCAGCGCTCGGCGATCAAAAACAGGAAGGCGAACGAAACGAGCAAAAGGCTGAGGCAAGCGGCTGCTGTGTGATCGTATCGGCCTGTCATCTGTTGATACACGGCGTAGGTAAATGTTTGATACCGCAAGAGAGAGACCGCGCCAAAGTCCGAGACCACATAGAGGAGGGCCAAGAACAGACCAGCGATCAGGGAGGGGCGAATGAGTGGCAAGGACACTCGAAAAAAGGTGCTGACGCGAGTGACCCCAGTGGCGCGAGCTACCTCTTCATAGGACAGGTTGAAATTCAGAAGAGCTGCCCTCGCGAGAAGGTACACGAAGGGGAACGTGTTCAACGTCATGACCAGAACGGCGCCTGTATAACTAAACGGAGATGGAAAGAAGGCATCTGGCCCGAACATACCTTGCCAAAAGGATTCTACGGGTCCGCCTTTCCCCATTACATAGGTGTAAATGTAGGCAAGGACGTAAGAAGGGATGGCTAAGGGGAGGATGACGATCCATCCCCACAGCGTGGACCCGACAAACCGATAGCGGGTGAGCAGCCAGGCGAGGGATATGCCCAACACGAGGGTCCCTACAGCGACACCGAGTGCGAGGGAAATAGTATTGAGGAAGAGTTCGGGAACCCTGGTGGTCCAGAGCCGATGCCAAACGGCCAGGTCTGCCGTAAGGGCTTTATAGCTGACATAAAGGAGGGGAAGGGTAAGCGACCCCGCAACGGTGAGCCCCAGAAAGGTAAGGGGAGAGGGAATCAGGGACCCCCTCCTTCTCAGACTGAGCGGGATGTTACCGAAGGCCAATGCGTTCCATGGCGGTCATGGTAGGATCACGAAGCTCGGCCAAGCGGGTTAAGGGAACATTGGCCACGTGAAAGCTCTTGCGGGGTGGAAGGGCAGGATCGGCTGGGATACCTGGGCGAAGCGGATATTCCTTGTTCAGGTTGGCGAACATTTTTTGGCCTTCCGAGGAGACGAGAAATTGGACCAGGGCCTTCGTCTCCGCTAGATGTTTCGTGTAGGTGATCACTCCGATCCCCGTGGTGTTCATAATCAACCCCATACCATTGTCTTGATCGGTTATGTGAAGGGCGATTGGGGCATCGTGGTGTTTGGCCAGGTGTCGGAAGATGTAATAATGGTTGACCAGTCCCAGAGCAACCTCCCCCCGGGCAACGGCATCTACGATTTGCCGGTTCTTTCCATACACGAACGTCCCGGCGTTGGCCTTCAGACCCTTCAAGAACTGCTCTGTTATGGACTCACCTTTGACGGCTCGGATGACGGAGATTCCCGATTGTAAGTACACGCTTCCTGCGTTGGGAATGGCGATCTTTCCCTTCCATTTTGGATCGGCGAGATCCAGAATGGATGTGATGTGTCCAGGGTCAACAAGGTTTGTATTGTACGCCACCACCCAGATCCGCCCGGATAGCCCAACCCAACTGTTGTCTGGGGCGCGAAAAGCCTCGGGAATGGCCTGCTTGATTTCCGGGATTTCCATGGGGCGTAACAGGTGTAGGTTGCGAGCCCGCTCGAGGGTTCCCGCATCGTTAGTGATAAATACATCGGCCGGTGTCCTGCTTCCCTCCGCTTGAAGTCGATTGAGAAGAGCCGTACTGCTTCCAGTCAGCATTTTCACGTGAATGCCCGTCTTGGCATGAAACGCATCGAGAACGGGTTGGATGAGGCGCTCAGCTCGACCAGAATACACGACCAAGCTTTCGGCTGCGAACGCATGAGGGAGGAAGCAAAAAAGAAGGCCGGCCAGGGTGAGAGAAAATATTATGCGCAAGCCTAGGGGAGGGGATAGGGTGCGATGTGAGCCTGGCGCATGTTCGCCTCTCAAAGAGGGTGGTTGTAAATTGATGGATAGGGAATGTGATTTTTTCATGATGTAGTGATACCTTTTCGGCATTATGAAAATGATCTTGATTTATACTCTCAATTTAAAAAAACAAAAAAAAATTGTCAAGTGCGGCACTTTGGGCAAAATCCATAGAGTTCAAGCCTATGCGTATGAATGATAAACCCGTTTTGAGCCGCGACCTCTTCCTGAAGGTGTTCAATTTGGCAGTTTTCAAATTCCACGATTTTTCCGCATGAGGTGCAAATGAGATGGTCGTGATGCCCCTTGTGGGAAATGTTATCGAACTGGGTTTGGGACCCGAAATGCTGTTCCTGAGCAATGCCGGTTTCGCACAATAACTTAAGGGTTCGATAGACGGTAGCCAGTCCGATGTGCGGGTCTTTTTTCGCCAAAAGCCGGTACATCTGCTCTGCCGTAATATGTTCCATTTTTAGGAAGGTTTGGAGGATATTTTCCCGCTGGCGAGTCAACTTAAGGTTATGCTTGGCCAAATGCTGTTTCAGGACCTCCATTTCTTTGACGGCTTTGGCCATGCTCGGGATCCCCAAAACGGGTTTAGGCCCTATTAAAACGAAAAATATTGCTTTCGGTCAAGCGAGGTTCGTTGGAAATCTTCTTCCGCCCGAGTGTTGGACATGGTTCTGTACCCTGCCGTGTGCGTTGACCCCTGTTTCATGGTCAGGCTAGACTCTGGCTCCTTAGGTTGTTCCTAGCCACAATGACTGCTAAGGAAGGTCATGCGAACACCACAGGACATTACAGTTGACCGGGCGTTGCTCCTGTATTTGCTCCATCTCGCGGAATCCCAGGAGTGTGAAATGGTCAGTGATGTCAAACTGCAGCAACTGGTGTTCCTGAGTGAGTTGCAGATGTTTGGAAAGGGGTGGAAGGGGTTTCATTTTGAATTCATGCGGTACGCCTATGGGGCCTTTAGTAAGGATCTGGATAATGATCTCCTGGCTTTACGCCGGAAGGAACGGCTGGAAAACTTCAGTGTCGCCGAACGGGCCGGTGAAGCACTGAAGATGTTAGAGAAGACCGTGGAAGGGGTCGAGGCCAATGAACAAGTGGTGGAGATCATTCGGTCGGTCGTTGGGGTATACGCCCCTCAGGATTTAGGGGAAATTACAAATTCCGTTGAGAAAGTTGAGATTAGCCCAGCCGACAAGCCTGAACAAAAGCTTTCCATCCGCGAAATATCTTTCCACTCTATTCTGCTTGTGCCTTCCCGGATCACGGTGACGAATGAGTTTACAATCCCAGCGACAATCTTGGCTCGGCTCAATGCGTCCATGGGTTTCTAGAGGGAGTGGATTTGGGGCGGTTTTTTTACCCAGGTTGGGGGTCGAAAAGAGGGGGTGCGTGTGGTTTCCCGAATGATGCGGGTGGGCTGAATCACCACAAAGCAGGGCCGGGTTGATTGTTCCCGGCCCCGATTTTTTCCGATGGTCGATCTCCTTGTAGGCTACTTTGTTTCGCTTGATTGAGGTGTTTCTTCGATCATCAGGGAGTCTTTGACTTTAGCGAGTATGCCCTTTCCAATCCCTTTCACATTCTTGAGTTCCTCCACGGTCTTAAAAGGACCGTGATCTTCCCGGTATTCCACTATCCTTTTAGCCAATTCCTTTCCGATGTTCGGTAACGTTTGGAGTTCCTTAGCTGTGGCTGTGTTCAAATCCAGTTTTCCTTCGGTGGCGAACGCCACGCTCTGAATGCCAAGCAAAAACATGACGGCACACAGTCCGATGATGACATGAGAGTAAGTGAAGCGATTGATAACTTTCATGATGACTGCCCTCCTTTTTATGATGGTTTTTAAGGCCCAATAGTTAATGTTTTTAGCACGAACTGTGCCCAAAGAACCAGATCAACCTTTAGGAGGGGATGATGTGCCAATGTGATTGATTCAGAAAAGGAATTTTGAGTGATAGCCGAATAGCAGTGAATGGGTCTGTTTTGGTTTAGGAGAAAGAAGTGTATCGAATGAGATACAAGTAGTATCTCGTTCGATACGTGGAAGGAATTGACCTGGGGATGAACTTTGAGGTCTTTCCCTTAGGTGGGACAATTTCGCGGAAAAGTGAGGAAGGGTGGGGGTATTTTTATGAATAAGACCCCGAGTAGTACACCTTTTCAATCTTGGTTTCGAGGTACTGCAGAAAAGGCTCGGCGCTCAGGTTCTCACCTGTTACCTGTTGAATGATCTCCTCGGAAGTAAATTGTCTGCCCCAACGGTGGATTTTTTCGTTTAACCATTCCTTCAAAGGTAGCAAGCGCCCCTGGGCAATATCTGCCTCTATGTTGGGGAGATCCTTACAGGCTTGTTGATACAACATGGCCGCATAGAGGTTGCCCAAGGTGTAAGTGGGAAAATAGCCGAAGGCTCCTATGGCCCAGTGGATGTCCTGAAGGATCCCGTCCGCATCACGTTCGGGAACCACGCCGAGGTACTCCTTCATTTTTTCATTCCACAGGCTTGGAAGATTTTCAACTGAGACCCGCTCCTCTATCAATTCCAACTCAATTTCGAAGCGCACCATGATGTGGAGGTTATAGGTGACCTCATCTGCCTCCACTCGGATCAAGGAAGGTTTGACGGTATTGATCGCTGCATAAAATTGCTCGAGGGAAGTCTGACCCAATTGCTCGGGAAAGGCGTGTTGCAGCAAGGGGAAAAAATGCTCCCAGAAGGGTCTGGATCGCCCAACACAATTTTCCCAGAGCCGAGATTGGCTTTCATGCATCCCACAAGAAATGGGCTCACTGAGGGGTGTCCCGTAAAACTCATTGCGTAGGCCTTGTTCATAGAGACCGTGCCCGCCTTCGTGGATGCAACTGAACAGGCACGCCGGCAATTCGTGTTCGTACACCCGTGTCGTGACCCGAACATCAGTGGGATGAAAGGAAGTGGTAAACGGGTGAGCCGACAAATCTACCCGGCCCCTTTGAAAATCATACCCCATTTTGGCGAGGACCATTCGACTGAACTCCATCTGCCGGTCCCGGTCGAAGGATTGAAAAAGAATGGCCTCGTGCGGTTTGGTGGAGGCCTTTCGCACCCGGTTGAGTAAGGTCACCAGTCGCCTGCGTAGGGTTGTCAATAACGGTTTCAAGTGAGCCACAGTCCAACCGGGCTCATAAGTGTCTAACAGTGCATTGTACGGTGAATCCGTATATCCTAGGTAGTGAGCTTCTTCTCGTTTGAGGGCGATGATTGTGCGAAGGTTCGGAAGGAATTGGGCAAAGTCATTATTTTTTCGCGCGTCTGCCCATACCTGCTGGGCCAGGGAGCACTCGCGTTCGAGGCGGTTGACAAACGCCGAGGGGAGCTTTTTGGCCCGGGTAAAATCGCGCCAGGTTTCTCGGAGCAGCGCCTTTGTGGATGGGGCCCAACCGGAATACCTGTCTTGGACTAAGCCCGTTGCCGGGTTGAGTACGGGCCTTAAGAGATTCTCCAATTCAGGGGAAACCAATTTGTCATGGGCCATAGTTTGCAAAGCGGCCAGGTGCTCGGCCCTGGCCTGGCCGGCGCCAGGTGGCATGTAGGTTTCCTGGTCCCATGCCAGGAGAGCCGCCGCGTCTTTCAAATGGTGAATTTCCAAGAGTTTGGTTTTCAACCTGGTCAGGACCTCTTCTGGTTTTTCCACGAAAGGGACTCCTATGAAGGGTAACGAAAGAAATGCGTGTGGTTAGAGGGTGCCACTTTACGCAACGGGGGGGAATGTTTTCAAATGGTGGGGCAGGTTATCACCCGTTTCCTAAAGGGTGTTGGCCGGTTAATAGAAAAAAAGTGAGCGAGAGGGAATTGGATTTCCCATGATGGGGAACTGAAAGGAGCATTAATGAAGTCATTAGTCACGCCAGAAATTGAGGCCTATGCGGAGGCCCATTCCTTTCCGGAGTCCGAGGTGTGCAAAGAGCTTCGGGAGGAAACCTACCGATGCATGGAGTTGCCACAAATGGTGGTCGGGCCTTTAGAAGGCGCGTTTCTCAAATTGATGGCCCAATTGGTGAATGCGAAGCGGGTTTTGGAAATTGGCACCTTTACCGGGTACAGCGCCTTGTGTTTTGCTGAGGTCATGCCGGGTGATGGCCGGATCATTACCTGCGACATTGATCCTGATTCGACGGCCCTTGCCAAGAAGTATTTTGACCGGAGTCCTTTTGGAAAAAAGATTGAAATCAAATTGGCTCCCGCTCTTGAGACCCTCAACGAATTGGAAGGGCCCTTCGACCTGATCTTCATCGATGCGGACAAACTCAATTATGTGAATTACTACAGGCGGGGTCTCGATTTGATCTCGAAGGCAGGGGTCATGGTGATCGACAATGTTCTGTGGAATGGGGATGTGGTGTTCCACCCGCCACCGGATGAATCTACCGCGGCGATCCAAGAGCTCAATCGAGTGGTCGCGGCTGATCCTCGAGTGTCGGCTGTTCTCGTCACGATTCGGGATGGTATTTTGGTGGTAAAGCCCAAATAAAGGGGACTGAACCAACGCAACGGGACGGAGACGAAATCTGATGGAAGATTTGGTCCTCACTTCGTTATGGCTGGGGTTTGCACTAGGGTTAACCCATGCCCTGGACCCGGATCATCTTGTGGCCGTGGGAACCATGGCGGTTGAATCAGAAAGTATTCGGCGGTCGTCCGCGTTGGGAATTTTTTGGGGAATGGGACATACGATGGCCTTGGCGCTGATTGGCGGGGTCGTGCTCACCCTGAAGTGGACCATTCCTGAATTCTTGGCGACCGGTATGGAAGCGATCATCGCCGTGATGATCATCTTCCTTGGTGGAAGCCTGGTTTGGCATGCCGCCCAGTCCTTAACGGTGCACAGCCATGCTCATACCCATGGGGATACGCAGCATAGCCATTTTCATATTCACCCAAGGGGCCAGGAAATCCATCACTCTCATTTCTTTGGGTCTGGGCACAAGGCCTTTGCGGTGGGAATGGTCCATGGAATGGCAGGGAGTGCGGTGTTGACCTTAGCCGTGATGACGACCATGCCCTCAACTCTTCTCGGGTTGTTCTACATCCTGGTGTTTGGCGTCGGGTCCATTGGCGGAATGCTCTTCATGAGTGCGGTCATGAGCCTACCCTTTGTGCTGACATCCGGCTGGATGGGGCCCTGGCAAACTCGACTAAAGGGTTTTGTTGGTTTCTTCGCAATGGCGTTTGGAGGCTATCTGGCCTGGTCGCTTCTTGCCTAAATCGTTTTTTCCCCTTCGTCTGGTTGCCTCCCCGAAAAGCGAATCGGCTCGCATCTACGTGGTACCCCTTGCGTGACTCCACGACCGTAGATCTTGTGGTTCCGATCGAGGGCTCCACAATGCTCAACGAATAGGCAAGTTGGTCAAAAACGGCTTCAGATACCCGTCCTGGTTTTCTGTTCCGTGACTATCCACAACCTTGTCCACATTATCAGTGGATGAAACGGCAGACCTGGCAATTATTTTGAAAACCGAAAAGTTTTGCCAAGATACTTGGGTACTTTAGTCGGAAGGTTTGCCGACCTGGCGCGTGGCGTCCATTCAATGGATTTTGGAAGAAACTATGGGAAGGTGGAGATGAGAGGGGAAAATGGAGGTTCTATAAAGCGTGATCGTTGGTGGAGGCCCGGGAAGGATTCGGAAATGGGTGTGATCAGCGCCAGCCACCGCCAGACGGATTCTATGGCCTTTTTTAAAGACGTAAGAAGTGGGGAGGAGGTCAAACGTGAGAGAGGTAATTTCCCCTGGCATGAGAGAGCGGGCGTCCCTTCGTGAAAAAGTGCGATACGGGACGACATTTTTGTAAGGCGGAGCGGACTTCCCGAAATGTCGGTGCAAAGCCCGGAGCATGCCTTCGGTGATATAAGTAACATGGCCTTCCTCATCCACATCCTCCAAGTACACGAAAAAGGTCCCGTCGGTGGCAGTAGAGGCAACGTATAGTGTCACGAGAGGATGGCCGGTGACCTCGATATCCTGGTCCAACGGGATGGTGGTGTAGGAAAGAAGCTTCTGGTCCTGTTCGGATCTGTCGGGATAAGGATTCGTGATAGGTCGGTGGATTAACGTGTGCCATCGGGATTCCTCGCCGGTCCCGGTTGTTGGATCAACCTGGTAAGTATCGGAGGCTTGGGCAAGGGAAGGCTTTTGTGTTGTGAGGCGGTTATCAGGGGCCAGATAGTAGGACACCATGGTTGCCTTGGGTGGCCAGGTGTCGGTCGCTTTCCATTGTTCTTCCCCCATCGTGTAATAATGGACCGGCTTTTCTTCCCTTATGCCGGTATCAATTCCTTTCAGGTGTTCATCAAAGAATTTCAGGAGTTCTCCCGCATGGTCAAACTCAGAAGGCCCCGTGCCAAAAGGGCTAATGTTGTTTTTTCCGCCATGATCCCATGGTCCAATGATGAGCTTATTGGCCGGGTTCGAAAGCGTCACATGGCGCCGA
Source organism: Nitrospinota bacterium (assembly GCA_022572725.1). Lineage (GTDB taxonomy): Bacteria > Nitrospirota > Nitrospiria > Nitrospirales > UBA8639 > JACZVJ01. The sequence continues at coordinate 10,017 of JACZVJ010000039.1, forward strand.
ATGGCCGCATGTGGGTAAGCGCCATCGAACCACCCGCTGTAGCTGTACACCGCGGCTCCTGATGCACCGACATCGGTGGCATAGGAATGAGAGCTTATCGTATCGATGGTGGAGGCTGGGCTGAAAGAAGAGGGATCATCCCGAAACACGATGCCCATGGCTTCCTGATGAGGGTTCCAATTGGCCGAATGGTCCTGTATGGCGTGGCCCAGAAGAGTGCGATCAGAATCTTCATCGGCCGGGAGTACCCCCTTCGCGAAAAGGGCGGTGAGCCACCCGCCAAATGGGAGAATATTGCGGTCGAGTTTGTCGATGACTTGTTGCCAAGTATTGGTGAACCATGTCAGATGAATTCCCCCTGGATAAGCAATCTCTGCATAAAGATCGAATGCTGAGAAAAGAGGGGCTGCCGCTTTCACCGCTGGGTGCTTGTTGGCCAAGAGCAACTCAGCGGCGGCCCCGTCATAAGAGATGCCGATAGCGCCGACGTTCCCGTCGGACCATGGTTGGTTGACGATCCACTCGACGATCTCGGCGCCATCCTTGATTTCTTCTGGGGAATAGGGAAAACGGCGGGTTCCGAAAGAGGCGCCGGAACCCCGGACATCCACATCGACCCAGGCGTAACCATTAGCCAAAAAGCGTTTAGCAAACTTTGCCATCAAGCCTCGGGGGGCAGGATCCATGATCAGGTACCAAGGCCAGCGGTACTCAATCGAACGCCAGTAACGGGTTTGGTGGAGCATGGTAGGAAGGGTTTCACCCTCTTTCAACTGTTTGGGCAAATAGAGGTCGATGGCAATTTTGACTCCGTCCCTCATGGTGAGGTAGCGGGAGATGCGGGTAATGGCGACGTCATTGGAAGGGGTTCCCAAATAAGGCATAGGATGTGAAATCGCAGCATCTGAACCAGCGGATGCCAGTTGGGTTGATCCGACCACTCCCAAAAGAGACAACGTGAATATAAAAACCCAAGCCCCTTTGAGGGAAGAGGTCCTCAATTTTTTGCAAAGGGTGTTCAAGAACGACTCGCTTCCCTCCCCACCGGGGTGATCAAAAGTCTTACGAAAATTTTTCGGGTAATCATTCATTATGAGAAACCGAATGAACTCTACGGGAAATTTTTCCGAAGAGCAGTAGGAAAACTGTTAAAGATTTTTTGACAAGGACTTGTATCCCCGATGGCTTCAGCTTTTTCTCATGGCCTTGTCGCCATTGCCATTGGGAAGCTTCTGAGAATGAGCCCAGTATCCATTCGATTCTGGGTGCTCTCCATCTTCTGCTCTGTGATTCCCGATATTGACATCATAGGGTACCGTGTGGGCATTGACTACGGTGATCTCTTCGGCCATCGAGGAATTACGCATTCTTTGGCCTTTGCGGGAGTCTTCAGTGTGATGGTCGTAAGGCTTGGCTTTCCCGCAGTCAAAATTTTTTCGGGTGGGTGGTGGGTGTTCATAACCCACTTCTTCCTCGTCACCGCATCCCATGGAGTTCTGGATGCCATGACGGATGGCGGCCTTGGGGTGGCCTTCTTTGCTCCGTTTGATCACACTCGGTATTTCCTTCCTTGGACACCGGTGAGGGTGTCACCCCTAGGAGTCAGAGGGTTTTTCACCATGAGAGGCTGGGACGTCATGGTCAGTGAGGTCGTATGGATTTGGGTGCCTGTGTTGCTCATTCTTGGTGGATTCGGGGTATGTCGCAGGATCATGGAACGCCATTAAGTGCCAAGATTGTATTAATGTGAAAAAGTTGAACTCGAAAGGCTAGGTGGGTGGTGAATGCCAGGTTTCTGGCAGGACTGAAAAACCAAAAAGCGCCCAGGGGCGTTGAGCGTATGGCGGATAACCGGGAGGGATTGGGGGCGAACTACTCCGGACAACTAATTGGAGAATGTGGAAAAAATTGGGTCGAGAAGTCTTCAGTTACCCAGTGCTTGGCGGTTAATGACGAAAATCACTCGAGCGAGTCTGGAGTTCATAATCGAGAAGTTTTCGAAGTTCGAACTCGGCTCCCTCACGAAACCGTTCAGCATCCTGCTCGGCTGGGAATGGACCATAAACCCGTGGCTCCAAGAAATTGGTGGTGACCTGAACAAACCAACGTTCCTGACCTTTGGCACGCCGTTTCTTGAAAATGGTCAGATCCCGTTCAACACTAAGGTGGGTGTCCATAACGCGCCTCCCTTCGCGTTGGGTGTCTACTTGAGTGGATAGCAATTCTGGGTGAGGATCGATTGGGGAATTCATAGAAGGTTTTTCTTTGGGCCCACGCTGGACCGTCATTCAAAAACCAACAATGTTAAAGTTAATTCCCTAAGTAAGCAAGTGGAAGAGGTAGCATATATTGTACCAATATACTTTCTACCAACTATATTTTGTGGTATTCAGAAAAAATTGTCAAGGGGTTCCATATAAAAAGAAACACTTATGATTATTTGGCCTGGTTGGGAGGCTTCGAGAGTTCCCCCCCGCTGGGAGAGCACCAACAGAAATTAGAACAAAGCTCCACATACCCGTTCCATCCAAGGGTGTGAACCATCCTTATTTCCTGCCCTCCAGAAAAGAAATTATCGTGGCTGGTTAAACAAGCAACCCGCAGGCGAGCCCTTTTGTGGGTTGTTGACTCTCCCCTTTGGTTCTGGCAGAGGAGTGACAGAACTTGTATCTTACGGGCGACCAATACGAGCAAGCGAGGTTGATTAGGTCATGGGCGAAACCCGTGTGGATTTGCATCATCTTCTTGAGGATTTGCGAGACGCCTATCCTGGCTCTCTGGAGGAGACCATTCTCACGGAGATTATGGCAAATTCCTTGGACTCCGGGGCACATCGAATCACCCTGTCGGTGGATTCCGAGCAGGCTACCCTCACCGTGGTTGGTAATGGGTCCGGGATGCAGCGACGGGAACTGGCTCGGTACCACGATATCGCTGCCACCTCCAAAGTGCGAGGGCAAGGGATTGGGTTTGCGGGCGTGGGTATTAAGCTGAGCCTTCTCGTCTGTGAAGAGGTTCTGACAGAAACGCAACGCGGAAAAAGTCATGTGGCAACCTGCTGGCACTTAAGCTCGCGCCACCGTGCACCATGGAAATGGGTGCCCCCGCCCAATCTGGTGGCCGAGCAAGGAACCGCCATACGGTTAAAACTTCACAACGCCCTGTCTCCCTTGCTCGATGCGGGTTTCCTCGAAGGAAGCATCCGTCGTCATTACCAACCTCTGTTGGATCCTTCATTTGACCAAGTGCTCGCGGCACATTATCCACGGGAAGTGCGAATTCAGGTCAACGGGCTCCTGTTGGAAAAGCAACCCTGGGTGGCTCAGGAGCGGGCACCACTCGAAATTCGCCTCATGCGAAAACGGAAACCGTCAGCCATAGGGTATTTAATACGGGAACACCTCCCCCTGCCGGAAGAGCAGCAAGGGCTGGCAATCAGCACCTTCGGGAAGGTGATCAAGCGTGGCTGGGATTGGCTAGGGGTCGTACCCACTACCCCGGACCGGATCAGTGGATTGATCGAAGTGCCGCCACTGGCGGTGTGTTTAACCCTCAATAAGGGAGATTTCATTCGGGTGGGGTCCCGGGGGGGAATCTACTTGGCCTATCGCAAGGCCATCCAGGAAGTGGTGTCTCACCAGCTTTCAGCCTGGGGCGACGCGCGTGAATCATCGGAAGAGCCACGACCTCGGATGCTGCGGCCGCTGGAACGGGAACTGGAGCAGGTCTTAGAAGATCTTTCTGAGGAGTATCCCTTGCTGGGATCGCTGGTCGAGCGCCGGGCAGGTGGACAGAAACGGTTGCCGCTTGGCACAGGTGGTGATGTGTCCGATGCCCGTGCCGTGGTGACCACTCTGCTCACCGCGCGGGCCGAGGAAGAAGGACAAGGGCTGGATCAACATGTGGGGCCCAGCGAGAGGGAGGGGTCCAGCGAGACGCAGGAGCCAAAGTCCTTGGAGGAACCGGAACTCACCGAAGGGAAAACATTGTTGCCGGAGAAGGGCGGCCAAAGACGCCCCGCACGATATGGGCTGAATATCCAATTTGAGGATCGACCGGATGATGAGGAACTCGGGCGCTTAGTGGAATCCACCGTTTTGGTGAATCAAGCACATCCCGCCTACCGCCGGGCCGTTGTTTCCCGCTCGGTGGGTTACCACATCGCGCTGGCCGTGGCCATGTCCCTTGCACCCCTCGCGGTGGAACCGGCCCAGGAGCACGCCTTTATCACCACGTTTCTTTCCCGATGGGGAGAGGCGCTGGAGCAACCGAAAGGACACAAGCGGAGGAAACGGTGAGGGCGCGCCCCATGTTCCGACTGGAGCCATTATGGCCGGATTTGGCGGTGTTGAAAACAGGTGGTGAGATGATCATTGACCAGACCCGTCGCTTGCATGAAGGCGTAGCAGATGGTCGGTCCCACAAAGGAAAACCCTCGCTGCTTGAGCTCCTGACTCATGGCGTTCGATTCGGAAGTGCTGGCTGGAATGGGTTCAAAGACAAAATTGGTTTAATGAAAATGAATGCATGTAGTTTTTACTGTCTAGTCTTCGTCGTGATTCTGTATTTCCACAATCACCGGGCAATGATCGGACAAGCGGCGATAGGCTAGTGGGTACTCGCCTTTGATCCGTCGACAGCCGACGACGGCGCAATATCCAGTGACACGGGCTGAGAGTGAAGAAACTTCGGTCATGCCTTTCGCAACCAGAATGTGATCGAGGCGACCCCCTCGCCCACGGAAATAGTGGGTGCACTGAGGGTTGGGTTGAAGGTCATGAAATCCCGGCTCCTCCTTGGCGACTAATCGCCGTACGCCTTTGAGCTCATACTTTTTCGACCGCTTGTCCCCGGCACCCATGGTGTTGAAATCACCCAAGATCACGATATCCTGGTCTTGGCCCAGAAGTGGTGCGACCGATTTGTCGATGCGGTTGAGAGCCTGGTGCCGGTTTTCCACCGCAAACACCGTGGGCCCGGATTTCAAGTGAAGTGCGATGAGATGAAAATCCGCGCCCTGCGGTTCCCGTGAGCTCACCCTTGCATAGAAGCCAGGCCGGAGCCCGCCAGCACATGGTTCGTTAGGCCTCTTTGCTTTCACATTGAATTGCCAAAGGGTGTCGAAACCAGACAGCGAGACACGGTCGGTATTCCATAGAAATCCTAAATGGTGATCGTCAGGCTGGCCGCAGGGTTGAGGAGTCCATCCCCAAGAATCCCCGGTTTTCTCTTTCAGCGACTGAATAATGGTGTTCCAGGCTTGATTGGCCTCGGGCGTCGCCAGGCTTTCCTGGACCGCGAGAATGTCCACTTGCATCCACACAATCGTACAAACCAGCCAAACCAAATCTGTTTTCTCGGCTACATCGCTGCGTTCATCTTGAGGGAACCCATCCGGAAACCAACGGATGTTCCAGGTCGCTAACCGGAGGGTGGAGGTTGAAGCAGGCACCATGCGCCCCCCGGTTTCCACCACCTGTTGGCATTGTTCCGGCGAGGCCCAGACTGCCGCTTCGTCCGACATGGCCTCGGCCGAATCTTCCTCCTTGATAAAAGATAAGGAATTGGACTGGACATACCTCGGGCTCACCCACCCAGCTTCGCCAGAATCCAGAATCACGTACAGCCACTGGCTGGCTTTGTCTACTTTGTGAATTTTGGCTCGAGATTCAGTGGGGACATGCTTCCAAAAACTCGGTGAAGGGCTTCGATGCAAAGGAACCCCAACGGGTTTCCTCGCGTGTAAGACAACGGTTTGACCGACCTGAAACTCCTCCGGAAAGACAGGAGCGGGGTATGCCAGAAAGCAAAAGAATAGGATGGTGGAACAAATTTTCCAGGTGGGCCGGGACATGGAAAATCTAATCAGTCCCAGGTTCAGAATTCTTAGTTCCGCAACTCATTTTTAAAAACCCATTTGCAGGCGTACAGTTCGACATTACCGAACCAACGATCAGAAGGGCCCCCAGAGTGGTCCACCTCTCCATGGTTCTACCTCTTTTTCTCACTTCCTCTTCGGCTCCCACTCCCTGGCCAGCCGTTGGGCTTCGGCGATTTGGGCGGGGGCATTTTCTTCACTAAAAAATCTTTCCCTTTGACACCCAGCTCAACATTTTGTGACGCGGCTAAAGTTGCCCACATATATGCCTGAACATTGTTTTGCCGCACGCCCAAGCCGTTGGCATATATGCCCCCCAGGTTGTTCTGCGCCAAGGCATAACCCTGCTCCACCGCCCGGCGATACCATTTCATCGCTTCGGCATAATCCTGCGCCACCCCATGATAGGCTCCTCCACGTCAACAACGTTACAGCCTTCGAGTGGGGAATCGCAATTCCTGGTTTTGGTGGTGCCCTGTTCGGGCCTGATACCGTTCTAGCACTTCCGGCTTTGTCTGGACCCTTCCCCTTCTGTCACTTCTGCGAGTGGAAGTCTTGGTCGAACCTGCTGCCCGCTGGTGGAATTAGGATCTTAATTATCCGGTGGCTCCAACGAACTCTCGTTGATCCTGTGATATGATGGAGCCAAAAGTTTCTCATGGCTGAATTCGTTTTAAATTCTGAATTTTCTCCCAAAGGGGATCAAGGCAAGGCGATTGATGCCTTGACGGCCGGGTTGCGCAAGGGGCTCAAGCACCAGGTGTTGCTGGGTGTGACCGGCTCGGGCAAGACATTTACGATGGCTAATGTGATTGCCCGGGTGCAAAAGCCCACGCTGGTGGTGGTTCACAACAAGACGCTGGCCGCGCAGCTTTATCAGGAGTTCAAAGCTTTTTTCCCCAACAATGCGGTCGAATATTTTGTCAGTTATTACGACTACTATCAGCCTGAGGCCTACATTCCCTCGACGGACACGTACATCGCCAAAGATGCTTCCATCAACGACACGATCGACCAGATGCGTCATGCGGCGACGTCGGCGCTGCTGGAGCGGGATGACATTATCATGGTGGCTTCCGTCTCCTGCATTTACGGCCTAGGCTCCCCAGAGGTCTACCACGGCATGTTGTTGTATCTGGAAGAAGGAATGGAGATCCGCCGTGAAGCGATCCTTGCCAAGTTGGTCGAAATCCAGTATTCGCGCAACGATGTGGAGCTGCAGCGTGGGACCTTTCGCGCGCGTGGGGATGTCCTCGAAATTTTCCCGGCGGCGTCGGATTCCAACACGATTCGGGTGGAATTATTTGGGGATGTGGTGGAGGCTATTTATGCAATTGATCCCCTTACGGGGAAGTCTCTTGGCCGGCTCTCGAAGGTTCCCATCTATCCCAAGAGTCACTATGTGATTGCGCCTGACCGGTATGACGGGGCGTTGCAGGGGATTGAGGAGGAGCTTGACGAACGCATTGCCTATTTCCATCGGAATAATCAGTTATTGGAAGAGCAGCGGATCGAACAGCGGACGAGATTCGATTTGGAGATGATTCGGGCAATGGGGTATTGCCATGGGATCGAAAACTATTCTCGGCATCTCAGTGGGCGTGCCCCTGGTGAGTCCCCTCCGACGCTTTTGGATTATTTCCCCAAAGACTTTTTGATGTTTGTGGATGAAGCCCACGCGACCGTGCCTCAGTTTGGCGGCATGTACGAAGGGGATCATTCCCGGAAAAAGACCCTTGTTGCGTATGGCTTTCGATTACCGTCTGCTTTGGATAATCGTCCCCTCACCTTCAAAGAGTTCGAAGGATGCATGAACCAGGTGGTGTATGTGTCGGCGACCCCTGGTCCCTATGAGTTAAAGCATGCCGGTCAAGCAATCGTGGAGCAGATTATTCGCCCGACGGGGCTGATGGATCCGATGATGGAGGTCCAACCGGCCAAGGGACAGGTGGATCATTTGCTCGAGGAAATTCGGGCGACTCTTGCGCGGGGCCATCGCGTCTTGGTGACGACTTTAACCAAACGCATGGCCGAAGACCTCACGGAGTACTATCACGACCTGGGGCTCAAGGTTCGGTACCTCCATTCCGACATCCCCACGCTGGAACGGGCCGACATTATCCGGGATCTCCGGCGTGGGGTCTTTGATGTCCTGGTGGGGATTAATTTACTTCGAGAGGGTCTGGATCTTCCCGAAGTCAGTTTGGTGGGGGTATTGGATGCGGACAAGGAAGGGTTTCTCCGTGGACAACGGTCCCTCATCCAGACGGCCGGCCGGGCTGCTCGCAATAGTGAAGGGAGGGTCATCCTGTACGGTGATATCGTGACCAATTCCATGCGGGTCGCCTTGGATGAAACTACCCGCCGCCGCCGTATTCAGGCGGACTACAATGCTGCCCATGGGATCACTCCTGAAACCATCAAGAAGCGAATCTACGATTTAGAGTATCAAGTTGCTGAAGCTGATTATTTGAATCTCGCGTTAGTGGCTGAAGAAGAAGAGACCTATGCCCATGAAGGGGGACTTGAGAAAGTTATTACCCGGTTGGAAAAAGAAATGAAAGCGGCGGCCAAAGAATTGGAGTTTGAGCGAGCGGCGAAGCTGCGGGATCGGATTCGAAGCCTTCGGCAGAGGGAACTGCAGGTGGGCGGTGTCAACCTTTAAATATTTTTATAGAGATAAAAGCCGAGGATGATGCCAAGGAACGTTAAGAGATTCATTTTCAAGTGAAACCCAAAATTCAACTTGAGAAAGACCAAGTCAATGTCTCTGACATCAAATCCGGGATGGATATAATTGTGGGAAAAAATATCCTGAACGATTCCTTTTGGGGTGAGGAATATGAGGATTTCGCCCAACAGGGAACCCAGGAACCCACCGATAACAATAAAGGCCAATAAGGTCCATCCTGATTTATGCATGAGTTAGCCACCCCTCCCTTCCGGATTGACCTGCTTATGGCCCGCTGGGAATCCGATGTTGTCCTAAGGGTAAATGTGTAGGAAAAATACGGAAATCTCCCTGGTAAGTCAAGGAATGAGGGACTTCGGTCTTCACCTTGACACGATCCGGAAGGGTTGTCTAGACTCCGGACCTATTTTTTTATGTTTTCCTGAGGGTTAGGAGTGCCGTAGGTATGTTTTCGGCCTTAACAGAAAAAATTGAGAAGGTGTTCAAGAAACTTCGGGGCCAGGGTGTGCTCACCGAGCAAAATGTGGCCGAGGCCTTAAAGGAAGTTCGGTTGGCCCTTCTCGAGGCCGATGTCAATTTCAAAATCGTGAAAGATTTTATTGGCCGGGTTCAGGAAAAGGCCGTTGGCCGAGAGGTGTTAGAAAGCCTGTCTCCAGGCCATCAGGTCATCAAAATCGTGTGGGAAGAGTTACGGGACCTCATGGGCCAGGACCATGCGGGGCTTTCCCTTTCTTCCGTCCCTCCCACCGTGATGATGTTGGTAGGTCTCCAAGGGTCGGGCAAGACAACGACGTGTGGCAAGTTGGGCCGGATGTTCAAACATCAAGGGAAACGCCCTTTGCTCGTTGCGGCTGATCCTCGGCGGCCGGCTGCAGGGGACCAATTGGCCTCTCTTGGATCGGACTTGGATGTGACTGTCCATCGGGCTGATCAGGAGGGCGCTTCGCGGTCCGATGTGGTGCGCCTCTGCACCGAAGGGCTCGCCCGGGGACGTGATCACGGCTACGATGTGGTGATTTTCGACACCGGTGGCCGGCTCCATGTTGATGATGAGTTGATGTTGGAGTTGGAAGACATCAAGAGGGCTGTCAACCCTCACGAAGTTTTGCTTGTAGCCGATGCGATGACGGGTCAAGAGGCGGTGAATGTTGCTGAGCGCTTTGATGAACGGGTGGGGCTCACAGGGGTCATCCTCACCAAAATCGAGGGGGATGCTCGGGGTGGAGCCGTCCTGTCCATTCGGGCGGCGACCGGGAAGCCCATTAAGTTTCTTGGGATTGGTGAAAAGGCTGATGCCCTGGAGGTGTTTCATCCCGACCGTATGGCCTCACGCATTTTGGGCATGGGCGATGTCCTGACCTTAATTGAGAAAGCTCAGGAAGCGTTTTCCAAAGAAGAGGCCGAATCCCTTCAGCGGAAGGTTGCGAGCAATACTCTGACGCTGGAAGATTTTCGCGAGCAGATCTTACAGGTCAATAAATTAGGTTCCTTTGATCAGATTTTGAGCATGCTTCCAGGCGGTGAACGACTCAAAACCATGGCCGGTGCCCAGGAAGGTGGACTCCCTGAAAAAGAAATGAAACGGGTGGTTGCGGTCATTGATTCGATGACACCTCGCGAGCGGCGGGACCACACGCTCCTCAATGGAAGCCGGAAGAAACGCATTGCCCGGGGGAGTGGCACCTCCGTTCAGGAGGTGAATCGGCTTATTAAGCAGTTTTTAGGTGCACGGACCATGATGAAGTCCCTCGTGGGGGGCGGACCCGGTAAGCCTGGGAAGCTGCGAAAGCGACGAAAATTGATTCGGGCTCTTCCCTCTTTTTAATGTGGTGTGTTCATTCGTCTGAAAAAAGGCTATAATCACAGTTCCAAGAACACCTGTTTCGGAAGGAGACCAACACGTGGCGGTACGTTTACGGTTAACGCGGATAGGACGACATAAGCGGCCTTTTTATCGGGTGGTGGCTGTGGATTCGAGAATGCGGAGGGATGGCCGCTTCCTTGAAGTGCTGGGAACCTATGATCCCTTGAAGGAACCAGCGGTGACGGAGTTGAAGCAGGACCGGGTTTTGGAGTGGTTGCAGAAGGGTGCTCAGCCCACCGTCACCGTCAGAACCTTGCTTCGGCGGGCGGGGATCCTCAAGGCATTCAAGGAATCACCTAAGAAATCCTCGCTTCCCGCCTGAAATAGGGTTTCCTTCCCCAAGACAAGAAATTGTTCCAGGGTTTCGGGATCTCCAAAGGCTCTGGGAGATGTCGAATGCTCCGTAGGCATGCATTGGTGGTGTCATGACCGTGGGCGTGGAATTGGTCACAGTGGGGAAGATTCTGAAGCCGTTTGGGGTTCGTGGACAGGTACGGGTTCAATCCCTGACGGATGTTCCTGGCAGGTTGGAAGGCCTGCGCGAGGTGACGATTGTGACACCCTCAGGGTCCACGCTTGAGACCAAGGTGATCGATGTGCGATCGGATGGACGGTCTTACCTTTTGCGGTTGGCCGCTTTTACCACTCCGGAGGAGGCGCGTGACTATTGCGGGGCTTGGCTTCAGGTTGCGAAACGGGAAGTACCCTCCCTCCCAGAAGGTCACCATTACCAGTTCAAGCTCATCGGACTCACCGTCGTAGATGACTCTGGAAAAGAGTGGGGAGTCTTGGAGGAAGTTCTTGAGAAGCCCGGGCAGGATCTTTTTGTGGTACGAGGGGGTGGTCGGGAAATTTTGATACCTGCCTCACGAAAATGGGTGATCCAAGTCGATATTCCTGGGCGGACAATGACGGTGAGGTCTGTTGAAGAACTGCTGATGGCCTAAGATGCGGTGCGAGGTCCTCACCCTTTTCCCGGATTTGATTGCGGGGTTGGTGTCGCAGAGTATCTTGAAGCGGGCCCAAGACAAGGGCCTGGTCGAGATCCGGATTCACAATATTCGCGACTTTATCGAGGACCGGCATCGGGTCGCCGATGACGTCCCCTATGGCGGTGGGTGTGGGATGGTCATGAAGGCTGAGCCGATTTTCCGGGCCCTGGATGCCTTGAAGACTGAGGGTCATGATCTTCGCCTGATTCTCCCATCTCCACAGGGAATCCGGTTTTCTCAAAAGCTGGCTCAAGATTTCAGTCGGGAGTCTCGACGATTGGTTTGGCTGTGCGGCCATTATGAAGGTGTGGACGAGCGGGTCCACACGCTATTGCAACCGGAGGAAATCTCCATTGGCGACTATGTCTTGACCGGCGGGGAACTCCCGGCTCTCGTCATGATTGATGCGGCTGCCAGGCTCGTGCCCGGGGTTCTTGGTGATCCCACATCGGCGAACGAGGACTCGTTTTCTGGCTCACTGTTGGATTTTCCTCATTATACTCGCCCGGTGGGAGTGCGAGGATTACAAGTCCCGGATATCCTTCTGTCAGGCCATCATGAAGCGATTCGGGTCTGGCGTCGGAAGGAGGCTCTCCGAAATACCTATCTCAAGCGGCCTGATTTATTGCAATTCGAAACCTTGACTGAGGAAGATAAACAATTACTTGCGGATATTACCCAGGAAAACAGAGCCGAAATATCAGTAAACAGGGGGGAGGAGGAATAAAGGCATGAATAGGCTCCAGCGTCTTGAGCAAACGTTTCCGACCAATACGGTCCCCAACTTTGAAATAGGAGACACAGTTCGTGTTCACGTCAAGGTGATTGAGGGGGAAAAAGAACGGATTCAGGTGTTTGAAGGGTTCGTCATTGCTCGCAAGGGGCAACGGGTGAGGGAAACCTTTACCGTCCGAAAAATTTCCTATGGTGTTGGTGTTGAGCGGATCTTTCCAATCAATTCCCCTAGTATTGGGAAAATTGACATCGTCCGGAAAGGTAAGGTCCGCCGGGCCAAGCTGTACTACCTTCGGACCAAAAAAGGGAAAGAGGCAAAAGTAGCTGAGCGGGAATATTCCAGAATCAAGAAGGGCAAAGTGCCCGTCGGTGCTGTTCGTGAGTCCGGGAAAGAGGAGCCTCAAACCGGTGACGCTTCACTCGAGGAAGAGGCCGCCAGGTAACGATTCCTCCTTGTCCGACCCCACCTTGGGCATGGATGGTGAAAAAGCCATCTTCCAGGGCCCAACCCACTTCTTTGAAGAAGAGGCAAGACGGTGCGGGTATCGTCGAGTCGCTGGCCTGGATGAGGCCGGTCGCGGTCCTTTGGCAGGCCCCGTTGTTGGGGCTGCCGTCATTCTTCCCCGTCGGTTTTTCTTGCCCGGGCTTGACGATTCCAAGCGAGTTAATGCACAAGACCGGGAATTGCTGTTTGAGGCCATTACCCAGCGGGCCCTGGCCTGGAGCATCGGCGTCGCGACGGAAACCGAAATTGATACCCTCAATATCCTTGAGGCCACAAAGCTTGCTTGGAAACGAGCCCTTGAACTTCTGAAGCCACCTCCCGATTTTCTTTTAATTGATGCAGTGACTTTGCATGGGGTTGGGGTCCCTCAGCGAGCCGTCATAAAGGGGGATAATCTTTCCTCCTCCATTGCTGCTGCCTCCATTCTCGCCAAAGTTCATCGGGACCGGTGTATGCAGGACTACCATCTCCGCTACCCTTCGTATAATTTTCATATTCACAAAGGGTACCCCACCCCTGAACATCTTTGTTTTCTGGATAAATTTGGCCCGTGTCCGGCCCACAGACGAAGTTTTCGACCTGTCTTGGCCAGATCGGGGAGTTGTGGGGGAGTGTCGTGACCCTAGGCCCTCGGGTTTTTGGAAAAGAGGCTGAGTCAGCCGCTGAACTGTTTTTGCGGAAAAAGGGCTATCGGATTTTGCACCGGAACGTCCGGTTTCCCAGTGGGGAGCTTGATCTGGTGGCCAGTATCGGGAAAACCGTCGTGTTTGTGGAAGTGAAGGCTCGTCGAACTTCCCTCTTCGGCGGTGCACCCCATGCCGTCAATCGTCGTAAGGAACTTCGCCTGATCCAATTGGCAGCACAATACTTGGCCAGGTATGGCCTCGACGACCGCCCCTGCAGGTTTGATGTGGTTCTCTGCCAGGGTGATACAGCCGAATCGGCCCATATCGAGCATATCGAGAATGCGTTTGAGGTCCCGGGCAGCGATCTACGCTGGTGAGGGGACTTTTGTAGAGCCCAATGATCCAATTCTTTCAGGTCACCAAGTATTTCGATCGGTATGCGGCGTTGAGGGATGTCACCCTACGGGTTGACAAAGGGGAGTGTGTGCTGCTTACCGGCCCAAGTGGTGCCGGGAAGACCACCCTTTTGAAATTGATCTTTGGTGCCGAAGTTCCTGATGAGGGACAAATCCTCGTTCAGAACCGCAACATTGCCCGGCTTCGCGCCTCTGATGTCCCTTACCTCCGTCGGACGATGGGGTTCGTGTTACAGGATTTTAAATTGCTGCCCCAAAAAACTGTGTTCGAAAATGTGGCGCTACCACTTATTATTCAAGGAACTGCTGGCTTGGAGGTCAGGAGGAAGGTCTCGGAAGCTTTAAAAGCTGTTGGCCTTGACCATAAGCGCGGGAGCCAAGCGGCTGGGGTGTCGGCCGGTGAGCAGCAGCGAGTGTGCATTGCCCGGGCGATTGTGAATAGCCCGATCATCCTATTGGCCGATGAACCTACCGGCAACCTAGACACAAACTTGACCATGGAGATTATTGAGCTGTTTAAAGCCATCCATGCCCGGGGGACCACGGTCATGCTGGCTACCCATAATCGTCAGGTTGTTGAAGAAATGAAGGGTCGTATCATTCGTCTCCATTCGGGACGGGTGCTATCAGATCAAGGTGTCTACAGTGAGACGAATTCTCTATCTTGTCCGTGAGACGATAGCGAACATTTGGGCAAACCGGATGAGTGTGGCCATCGGTGTTGTGACGACGGCCTTCACGATAGCCTGTTTCGGAGTATTTTTCCTGTTATACTGGAATTTAAAGAACCTGGCGGGGTCGCTTCAGGATGAGATTCAGGTTATGGTGTATCTGGAACCGGACACATCCAAGGTGATGGTCTCTGGGGTCAGACGACATCTCGAAGGGGAACATGCCGTCGCCTCTGTGGCCTTTATTTCCGAGCAGGAGGCGGTAAAGGATTTTCATCAGCAATTTCCGGAGGAGTCCTCCCTACTCGACGGAATGGGGGACACCCCCCTGCCTGCTTCATTTGTGGTCACCCTGGCTCCCGGGTTTCAATCTTCCGAGTTGGTTGAAGGTTTGGCCGAGCGGGTCCGGGGGGTTCCTGGAGTGGAGTTCGTGCGGTACAGTCGGGACTGGATTGACACCTTAGGCCTTTTCGTGAGTTATTTGGAAATAGGGGCCCTGGTTATCGGGTTGATCCTGGCCGTGGCGACGGTGACCATCATTGCCAACACGATTCGTCTTTCTTTTTATGCCCGGAAGAAAGAAATTGAGATTTTACGCCTGATCGGGGCAACTGGATCATTCATTGCCGTCCCATATGTCGTGGAGGGAGCATTTCTCGGGGTGGTTGGTGGAGGACTTTCCCTAGCCTTGCTTAAAGGAGGGTTTGAGGTGTTTCGGTTTGAACTCGATGCCTCGGGATGGTTCCAAGGGCTTGATTCTGTTATCGCCTTTTTCCCACTCCAGATTTCCATTCTCCTGGTGGTGACGGGGTTCTTGTTGGGTTCTGCCAGTAGCCTGCTTTCGGTTTACAGCTTATTGAGGTCCAGAGCGTGATGATTCGCTGGTGCTGCGTCATCCTCTGTGTTGCGTTGGGGTTGGCGGGAACGCTTGTTCCAAACCTA
>JACZVJ010000130.1 GCA_022572725.1 Nitrospinota bacterium
ACGTCCTTCTGTGATCAGTTTTATCCGGTCGAGGCGGAACTGCCGGATTTGCTCAGTGGCTGACGACGAAAAGGTGAACAAACTTCTCAATTCCTCGACGCTCGCTTCATGTGCTCCAACAGAATTACGAATCCAGAATTGATTTGAGTTCTGCGCTATTACTCGGTGGGGTGGATTCCAACTCTTAGGAATTCTGACAACGATGGACTGAGTGCCGTTGGATAGGGAGACAGGTAGAATTCGAATACCAGGAATTCGAGGCTCGATTCCGGTTCGAATAATCTGCTCAAGCCGATTGATTTCGGCATCTGGGTCGATGTTTCCCAGGCCACGCAGGGTAATGGGCAGTCCATTCTGTGCTTCCATACCCAGAATGAGATGACCGCCATGGGCGTTCGCAAATGCGGAAACATCTTTTAAGGCTTCGCGCTTTTCATCACCCGTAAGTCCGTAAAGCTCTCGCTTATACTCGATACGAAGACCCTCGGGCACCTCACCGAAGATAAGCTCTTGAAGGTCCGCCTCAGAAATTGCTTCGAAATCAGCTTTTTCGAGAGCCATCGAGTGTGAAGGTTACACTATGCCGAAGGTGCATAGAAACTTAAAATGGGGACAAATCTGGTGTTGTTTGTCATTTGCCTAGTTTGTTCGCCACGAGCTATTCGAAGGGCGAGATAGTTCACCAGGTTCGGTTCAAGTGCCACACTTCAAAAATTACCCACCCTCACATCATATCTTTTTGCAAACTTTAATTATTGTTTCTCCTTCCAACTTGATGAAGTAGAACATATGAATCCCCGCTACTTCATAAAACCTTCCGGCGATACTGCTACCTTTGGAAAGGCTCGAAGGATTTGACGATCACTCGTCACTAAGGGGATTTCCAAGTCCATTGCAAGACTGACAAATTCACAATCATAAGCAGAACACCCAGATTGCCCTGCCAGCTGAAGAACCTTATGGGAGACCACCGTATATTCCCGCCCCATCATCCACTGCTCAGCTTCACTCACGATTTCCAACACATCATCAAGGCCCAAATCTTTTCGTCGCACTAACCCCATGAGCATGTTCCGAAATTCTGAGCGCCACAGAAGAGGGGCTGCCCAGGCAGGATCTTGTTGGATCACGGCTTCGGCTTGGTTGGTTCGCTGTCCTTTAACATAGAGATAGACAAGTAGGTTGGTATCGGTCACGATCATGGACGACCCGCAGCCTTCAGGAGGGTCAAGGTTCGGTCCGTGAGTCGGGTCTTCTTTGGCGTTCGACGAATTTGACGAGCCTTCGCAAGAAGGCTGTCTGCATCGACTACAACACTTTGAGTGAGAGATTCAAGGCAGACGATGACCTCGTGATTGAGGCTCCGTCGATGCCGTGCGGCCTGATCTTTTAATTGTCGCAACAAAGGTTGGGGAATGTTCTTGAGAGTGAGAGAAGCCATAAAGAAATCCTTTCATGACACCAAAGTGGTTCCAAAATGGAATTCCCATTTAGCTTAAATAACCAAGTCCGACGTGTCAATACGAGTGCAGCGGGGAATTTTTGAGATGGGAGCTAATCTCACAAATTCACGAAGCTAGCTACACACACCATAAGAATCAGGTCATGCAGTGCCACAATAAATAATCCCCGCCACAAGCAGCCGGGCAATTCAGAGGGAAAAATGATTTGAAAATCCCCCTGGCCCCCTTTTTCAAAGGGGGGACCTCAAGGGTCACCCCGTAGCAAGCTGGGGGGAATACCAAGTTCAAATGGTAAGGATGGGTGGTAAAGGGAAACTCTAGCCTTGAAATCTAGGAGCCGCTGGGGTTTTGGGGGTTGTCGGTAATGGTGAACTCCATCGTTCCCACCACATTGCCATCGTAGAGTTCTTGCCCCGGGCTTTCAAAAAACAGCCTCAGGAGATATTTCCCCTTCTTCCAGCCACCCTCCGGCTGAAACACCTCTAAGTACCCGGACTTCTCATTCATTTCGAGTTCAAGGGCATCGGTCCCGGTGAGTTCATTTTCCCGTGTTTTCCCATCCGGCATGTAGTACCAGGCTGCTCGGTATTGTGAAGGGGCATCCAAGGCAATCGCAGCAAACACGATATAAAAGATCTTCGTGTCCGGAGTAAACTCAGACACTCCGGGATCCACCGGTACCACATAGGCATCATCAGTCATCCAGCCCGGGCGCCCAACGGAATCCCAAGGGGTGGTGTAATCTCGGGCCATGGCAATCCAGTGGAATGCGGACTGTGGGAATTTCCAATTCTTCTGATTAATTGGGAGGGCCTTGCCGTCACCCTGCACTTTCACGGGCTCCCCTGTGGTGGCAGGCTTGACGGCAAGCCCTTTCTCTGCCTGTCCTTGTGGTACCAGGACGAGTGCCACCACCATCAGGGAGAGGACACAAATGACCCCCTTGCCCCACATCCGGCTCATTATGGTTTGGATCGATGGTTTCCTGTTCATGGGCTACCTCCGAAAGGCTTGATCAAGTCTGTTTACCTTACCTCTCTGGCGATTGGTTCTGCAACGGTTCGGCTTTTGCCCTCGACTCCTAGGATGACCCAGCCTTTCAAGCTCCCCTTCCAAGGAACTTGACCCCCTTCCCCTTCACCTCTCCCCCCAAGAGGGGCGAGGAAAAAAGGAGGTTCTTTC
The DNA here is from genome assembly GCA_022572725.1 of Nitrospinota bacterium. Classification (GTDB taxonomy): domain Bacteria; phylum Nitrospirota; class Nitrospiria; order Nitrospirales; family UBA8639; genus JACZVJ01. Next base: position 2,646 of record JACZVJ010000130.1, read on the forward strand.
CCATCGCGGGGCCATGTAGGGGCTTCCACTCGCCTACGATTGGGGGGCGGGGACCCGCATGCTCTCCACCCCCTTGCGTCGCCGTTCTAAAATGCCATCGGCGATTTCTGTGATGTAGCGCTCGAGAATGAGCCGGAGGTGGCTTCCAGGCCGGTAATCGGCCGGGGCCATAAAGTGGACTCGGTTGGCATGTTTGGTTAGCTCGTAACACTTGTTAAACGAACGCCGGCTGGAATCCTCCGAATTATACACCGCGATGGCTAAGCCCCCGTTTTTCTTCATCACCGTAAAGCATGGGACATCCGTGGGCCCATCCCCCACATACATCATATTGGGGAATGGAATCCTTCTCACTTCTTCCGGCATGTGGTCGTTGACATCCTGATCCATGTTCAAAAGCCCTTTATTCACCCGAAAGAGAAACTGCGTCTTTTGGGTGTGACTGATGGTGCGTTTTGGGAAACTTATGTGGCCATCTTCTTCGTCAAACTCACACCCGAAGATCGCTTTGGTCCAGGGCGCGACCTGACTGCCATCCAGAATGGCTTTGAGCCCCGAACTGACGACATAGTGCTCCAAATGGATGTCCCCTTCCGCATAGCGGGGTTGTTGCACGATCAGGTTTAACTCACCGAAAAAGTCTGGAACACCGGGGAAATACGTCAGATCCTTCCCCATGTCGCGCAAGGCCTCATTCGACAAGGCCGATGCTTTTTCATGCTCCAGCAGCCGCTTCATGTACGCGAGTTCCTGGTCATAGCCTTTTTCCTTGATCAACACCACGCATTGCGCCCAAAAATCTTGAGGATTGATTCCCATGCGCGGAAAGATCGTATCCTCCTGCATGTAATGAGGACTGAGCGTATGGTCGTAATCATAGACGACGGCGATAATGTTTTGCGGTTCAAGCATCATCGTTCACTTGAGAGCGGGGATAGGGCCGCGGTCGTAGACACGTGACGGTGTCCGTCAGGCTGGATCAATTTTCAGACGCTGTCTTGGGCGATGGCGGGATTCAGTACTTTCAACCTCGCAAGGCCCCGAGAAAAATTGGAGAGGTTGTCATCGAGGGTCCCGCCAAGGGAGGGTAGGGGAAGTGACAACACGAGTCAATGCCTTCACGCCTCTTCTCGTAGGCCGAGGGCTAGGCCACACACAACCCAGGACCCTACGATCATTCAGGGTGCCCTGGCCAGAGAGAGCGCTCATCCTGTGCGCTCTCTCGGATGGGCTTTCAAGGGCATTGGCAAAACGGAACGCCAAGCCGATTACTCTTGATTCCTGCAGAACTCATGTCCCCTGCCCCCCCTCACCCTTTCCTCTCCCCCTCGTAGGGGGCGAGGAGAAAGAAAAGGAGGCTGATCCAGGAAGGACATTTATCATGCAGGTTTCAATAGAGTAAGACCCATACGTCCCCTCTGGCCGTTAGTGCCGTCGGCGGGAAATGGAAATGTCTCCACTGGCCACTGGGCCCATGCCATGCACAATCTGTCTTCCCCTTCCATTGAGCACCAGGACTCCAACCACGTCCGCGGTGTCATCGGGGTGGCCGAATGCATTGTCGCCGGTTCGGTTATCCGCAAGCGTCATCCAATACCGGCAACCCGAGAACCGGTGAGGGTGAGGGAGTGGCCTCACCTGAGCATCGGTATCAGCATCCGAAACCGCGGTATCACTGTCGGCATCATGGTGAGGACCTACGTGCCGCACCCGGCACCGACCGCTAATAAAAGCCATCGGGGAGTGGCCACCCGTTGAGGTCACCTGGTCTATCGTTGTGGCCACGACCGTTCCATGGACCCGAGAACCCCTCATGCCGATCCCGACAATCTCAACGGTTCCCCTGGGGTAGCCTGCCTTGGGATCACATTTCACTTCAACATGGACACCAAAGGTCCCTGGGTGTTCGGCGTCGCTCCGACTCCCAATGTGCACCTTGGCGCGCCCTTCGATTTTTGTTTGGTTACACACCTGGAGGGTGGGGATTTGAGGTTGGATGGCCAAGGCAGGCGACGACCATCCCGAAGTGATGAGCGACAATACGCCCACCGCGAAGGCTCCTGAAATCTTGAAAACCCCTGAACGGTTCACTTGTTTCATTGGGCACATTGTCTTGGTTTGGCTGTTCGATAACATTAGATTCGTCTCCCTTCTCGTAATCGTTGTGAAAAAAGACAGACCTTTCCCTTCCTGGTCATGCCAGGATGGCCGAAGAAACCTTCGTGGACATTGGCAAAGTTATTTCAGCTATGGGAGAACGGGCGGAGGGCGACCATGGCCTACCCTCGACCCTTTTAATTGCGAGCGGGAACATAATGGTGCCCTAAAAGGATTCGGAGATAGGGAGTGTTCTTTTTGGCGCAATGACGTCATGTTCCTTCCCAACACACCATCCCAGGAGAACCCCCCGATACCGGGCTTCAAGCCTCTTGATCGACTGACTTTCGACGCACCCCTTTGGAAGGCCACCCACATGATGGTAAGGACAACGCACAGCCAATGTTTTGGTTGACGGTCGGATCGAATCCCTAGCGTGGGAAGAATTCACCAGGCAAGGCCGACAACTTTTGCCGGATTTGAGAATTTGTGCCTATGACCCTCAGCTTTTTATCGGCAACTTTTTCCGGATCTGGCCATATGTGCCTATACCCATCGGTTTTTTTAGGTTTATTCATTAGTGGGACAGATTTCGTTCTTTCAAAGTTGTTAGGAATTATTATCAGGTAGAATTATGAGCGAGATGAAATGGTATGTAGTTCACACACAGACGGGTTCCGAGGAAAAAGCTAAAGCGGGTCTCGAAAGTCGCATGGCGACAACAGACTTAAAGCAATATGTTGGTGAAATCGTTGTTCCTACTGAGCAGGTATCAGAAGTTCGCGGTGGGAAAAAGCGGATTACAGCAAGGAAGTTTTTTCCGGGATACATTATGATCAAGATGCAGATGAACAAAGAGAGCTGGTATCTGATCAAGACTACACCTGGAATTACTGGATTTATCGGTCCTGGACGTCGCCCGACACCGATTTCTGATGAAGAAGTGGCTGCCATTGTCAATCGTACAGAAAATACTGAGACTAAGCCGACGCCGAAGACTGTTTTTGAGATTGATGAATCCATTCGCATTGCCCAAGGGCCATTTGCGAATTTTAATGGCACGGTTATGGAAGTCTATCCTGATCGGGGAAAATTAAAGGTCAGTGTTTCTATTTTCGGACGGGCAACACTAGTTGAATTGGAATATTGGCAGGTCGAGAAACTCTGATGGCGAAAAAGGTCAAGGCAAAGATTAAATTATATTGTCCGGCGGGCCAGGCGACCCCGGCCCCCCCAGTCGGGCCGGCACTGGGTCAACATGGTCTGAATATTATGGAATTTTGTAAGCAATTCAACGAGAGGACCAAAGGACAAGAAGGCCTCACCATTCCAGTCCTGATTACGGCGTTTGAAGACAGAAGTTTTAAGTTTATTCTTAAAAGTCCCCCAAGCCCCATTCTTTTGAAACGGGCCTGTAATATCGCGAAGGCCTCCGGCGAACCCAATAAGGAGAAGGTGGGTAAGGTAAACCGTGCCCAACTCGAAGAGATTGCGAAGACGAAGATGAAGGATCTCAATGCGAAGGATCTTGAGGGAGCGATCCGGATAGTGAAGGGGACAGCCCGTAGTATGGGCATTGACGTTGAGGAAAAGTAATGCCTAAAATCTCTAAGAGAAAAAAAGCGCTTGCATCGTTTGTAGAAAAGGGAAAAACGTATTCCCTAAAGGACGCCATCCGGATCTTAAAAAGGGCACCGGCGGTCAAATTTGACCAGTCCGTCGAAGTCAATTTGAAAATGGATGTGGATCCCAAACAGACAGACCAGATGGTGCGCGGAACCGTCCCCCTCCCGCACGGTACAGGAAAACAGATCCGCGTTGCCTGTTTTTGCAAAGAAGACCGCCAGGAGGGCGCCAAAAAGGCGGGCGCTGACCTTGTGGGAGGAACAGATCTTGTCGAACGAGTGAAAAAGGGTGAGATGAATTTTGACGTGGCCGTGAGTACACCGAACATGATGAAGGAGGTTGCATCCCTTGGGAGGATCTTGGGCCCGAAAGGCCTCATGCCGAACCCGAAAGCGGGCACGGTGACAGAAGATGTGGCCAAGGCGATTGAAGAAGTGAAAAAGGGGCGTGTCGAATTCAAGATGGATAAACAGGCCGACATCCATTTGGCCATCGGGAAGCTTTCCTTTGAGGAAAGCGCCCTTGCCGAAAACTTTTTGAGTTTTTATAAGGGGCTCCTCAAAGCCCGTCCGTCACAGACAAAAGGCACTTACGTTCGAAACATCTCACTCTCAAGTACGATGGGACCTGGCGTTCGACTCGACCTTTCCACTCTTCAGCGGGAGGTCTCATGATGGAAGTGGCAAGAGAGGCTAAAAAAGCTCAGGGCAGTGAGGTGAGACGGCTGATGGTCAAGGAATTCGAAGCGCATCTTCGGGATGCCCCCTGTCTATTTGTGACGCAATACAGGGGGCTTTCGGCGAGAGATCTCGATGAGCTTCGTCAAAAACTCCGTCCCATCTCGGGCCGTTACCTCGTTGCGAAGAATAAACTGAGCCA
>JACZVJ010000040.1 GCA_022572725.1 Nitrospinota bacterium
TCGTTTGAGGCGAATAGTGGGGCCTATTTAACGAAAAGGATCGGAAGATCTGGCCAAATCCAGCGCAACCGCAGTAGATCCGTCTAATCTTGGACAGGCTCCTAGATCTTTCCCTGGCTCCTGGATCTGGTGAAAAGGAGCATGGTATGGTGGTGCTGAACCTGCATGGGCACTGATCCGGTATCTTCGCAAGGGGTAGTAATAGGTCAATGAAGCTTCCGGTTGGGATTTGGATATCAGGGTGGTTGGTTTTTCTCCTGCTTGGGTCCTTCCATCCGCCAGTGAGTGGGGCAGAGGAAAAGGTCGCCACAAGTGTGATCGTGGAGGACGTCATGGGTCGACCGGGAAAGCCGGTGATGCTGAAAGCCCAAGTCCTTCGGGATGGGATCTTGGGTTCGGTTCCCGTGGGTGGTGAGAAAATTTCTTTCCAGGTCCAAGGCAAGGCTGTCGGGACGGCCCTGACCGGCGGTGATGGGCATGCCTTCTTGGAATTTGTGACCCCTATGCGGGGTAATCAAAAAGTGACCGCAAAGGTTGAGGCTAGCTCGCGGGTTCAAGAGTCGGACGGTGTGGGTACGCTGGCTTCCTGGGAACGGAGGCGCCCGATCCTCCTGGTTGACCTTTCCGCCCTTATAAAGGAAGAGGGAAATCCCCGACTCCCGCTCCCCACCTTGCCCTTCAATCTGAACTTCAATGCCTTAGGAGAGCCTGAGACTGATGCGGCTGACGTTCTCCACAAGCTAGGGAAATATTACTACAATGTCCTGTATCTCTATCGAGACCCAGGGGCTTCGTTCGTTGAAGCGCGGGAGTGGCTCCGCAAACACAAATTTCCTGTCGGTTTCACTAAAGCCATCAAGCCTGGGCCGGAGGCGTTAACGGAATTGATCGAGGAGTTGAAAGAAGGGGGATGGGACAACGTGAATGCGGGAATTGGCCGAGCACCGGATTTTGCAGAAGTTCTGGTCAAAAACCGTATCCAGGTCGTCATTCTCCCTGAAGGAGATCAGGACGTTGAATTTCCACGAAGAGCCAAAATCGTCAAGAATTGGAAGGAAGTCAGGCGACATCTGTAACAGGAGGCGCCTTCAATAGGGCCCACCTGTGTTCAGTCCCACAGGGAATTCAATTCATTCCACTAAGCTTTTCGAAGAACGTATGGGAGGATGGGATCGTGAAACCCGCGCGACCTAGCGCGAAATATGTCTGTCAGACCTGTGGGTATCAGGCGCCACGGTGGATTGGGCGTTGCCCGGATTGCCAACAGTGGAACTCGTTGAAGGAAGAAGCTGTAAAAAGCCGTTCGAGGCGCGGCGATCCTGCTTGTGGGGATCCGTCCAAACCCACGCCCATCAGCCATATTTCCATGTCAGAAGACATGCGACTCCACACCGGACTCGGGGAGTTGGACCGGGTGCTGGGAGGCGGGGTCGTTCCAGGGTCTGTCATTCTTGTGGGAGGAGATCCTGGGATTGGAAAGACCACTCTCCTTCTTCAAGCTCTGCAGGGCCTTGGAAAAGGTGACCAAACGGTCCTCTATGTTTCAGGGGAGGAATCCCCTCAGCAAATTAAGATGCGGGGGGATCGGTTGGGGGTCCAAGGGTCAGACTTGTACGTCCTTTCCGAAACCTCCCTTGAGGCATTACTGGAGGCGGCGAAAAAGCTTCAGCCCGCCGCCCTGGTGGTTGATTCAATTCAGACGATCTCCACTGATCAAATTTCGTCTTCTCCTGGGAGTGTCAGTCAGGTTCAAGAAGTCGCCTGTCAGCTCCTGTGGTATGCCAAGCGAACTGCTGTGCCGGTTTTTCTTATTGGCCATGTCACGAAGGAGGGTATGATTGCCGGACCTAAGCTACTGGAACATATTGTTGATACGGTGCTGTACTTTGAGGGTGACAAAAGTCATGCCTATCGAATCCTTCGAGCCGTCAAAAACCGTTTTGGTGCGACCAATGAAATTGGCGTCTTTGAAATGAAGGAAACCGGCTTGGAAGAGGTTGCCAATCCCTCCGAATTGTTCCTCAGCTCCCGTCCCGAACGGAGCATCGGTTCTGTTGTGGTGTCGAGCCTTGAAGGGAGCCGGCCCATCCTGGTGGAGCTTCAAGCTCTGGTCACCCCTACGGGATACGCAATGCCAAAACGAATGGCCACTGGCGTTGACCTTAACCGAGTCTCCTTGTTACTGGCTGTCATGGAAAAGCGGTTGGGCCTCCATCTTTCCGGCCAGGACGTCTACATTAACATTGTCGGTGGGTTGCGAGTGGATGAACCTGCCATAGATTTGGGGATCATCGTTGCAGTCCTTTCAAGCCTTCGAGACCGACCAGTTGACTCGAACACCTTGATCTTAGGAGAAGTTGGACTTGGGGGGGAGGTTCGTCCGGTAAGCCAAGTTGATCTGCGAACCCGAGAGGCGGCGAAGCTTGGGTTCCGGCGATGCCTTCTTCCTCAGGGGAATTTGCTCAAGGGTGATTCGATGGAAGGGCTGGAGCTGATTGGTATAAGCGAAATCGGTGATGTGTTGGAGCAGGTTATGACTTGTGTGTAAGGTCGCCCAGACGCCTATGCCCCGGGAGAGGGAAGATCCCCACACCCGGCCAACCTCTTGGATTGTTCCGATTTTTTTCCTGTCTGGAATCTTGTTCGCTCTCTCCAATTGTGCGCCTCTTCCCCAGCGACCAGCCATTTCGGTTAAGCCCGCAATTGCGGAGCAGTTGCTTGTAACATTAGGCCAAAAAGAGTCAGCGATCTTGAGCCTTAAAGGCTTGCTTCGTATTCACATCCAGGGGGATGGCGTTCCTATTTCTCGGCGAATGGACGGGGTTCTTCTGTATCGACGGCCTCGTCTGATTCGATTGAAGGGATTTTCCCCATTGGGGGGTCTGGTTTTTGATTTTCTCGTGAATCGGGATCATTACACCTTGCACATTCCTAAAGAGGGTCACGTGTTCACTGGAAAAGTCGGTGATTTGGAGGCGACCGGAGGAATTGGAGTCCTGGTAAAGTTGAGTCTTCAAGCCATGGATACCCTATTAGGTAAAGTCGGCAATGTTGACCAAGGGCAACTCTATGTTGTGGAAGATGGAGATCAATATCGAATTGAAGTGTGGCCGTCATCTGCTGAAGATGACCTTGCCGATGAGGACATAATTCGCAGGATCTGGGTAGGCCGCAACCCTTTTCAAGTGAGCCAGTTGGAACACCTTTCCTCAGATGGGGAGATTATTGTGGTCGTCCAGGCTGAAGACTTTCGCCCCGTTCGAAAACCCTCCCCGCTGGAAAATAGCACCATCATGCTGCCTTTTCAGGTTGTGGCTGAAGATCGACTTGGGGAGAAGTCGGTGTCCCTGAAGTTTCAAGAAATCATTGCGAATGCCCCACTGGAAGCCAAGGAATTCGGTCTCACAAAATTTTAAAATTCACTGGACACAGTGTATCGTAAGGGTTTGCTGATTGTGTTAATCCTTGCAGTTGAAACAGCGACGGCTTGCCAAAGTGTGGCGGTAATGGAGGAAACCACAGTCCTGGGGCGGGCCGATCACAATGCCTCTGGTTCTCATACCCGAAGCTTAATTCCCACCATTAAGGTGTTGCTTCAATCTCTTGGCATTCAACTCTCCGACTTCCAGGGATTGGCTGTGTCCATCGGACCTGGGTCGTTCACGGGGCTCCGGGTCGGGCTAGCGACCCTCATGGGATTTCGTCTGGTTACAGGGGCGCCTCTTGTTGCTGTGCCAACTCTTGAAGCCATGGCCTGGAATTTGTATGGGGCCAAGCTTCCCCTGTGCCCGACCCTACGGGCGCGGGTTGGTGAAGTGTATTGGGCGCAGTTTACTTGGCGAGACAATCGACTTGTTCGACTGTCTGAAGATAGGGTGGGACCGTTGACATCCATGGCCGCCTCCATCAAGGAACCGACCGTGATATTTGGCGAAGGCCTCTTGGTCAACCGGCAGGAAGTGCTTTCGCTTCTTGGCCCGTTGGGGGACGAACCTTCATCGGATGTCATGGCTGCCTCTGCCGTGAGTGTCGCCCTGGCCAGTTTATCGTTGTTGAAGGAAGGCAAAGTCGTGAAAAGAGGAATGTCCCCACGGTATGTCCAACTACCTGAAGCCGAGTTACAATTGGCCAGAAGGGTTCAGGGTACCTCCCCATCGAGTCTGGGAAAGTGAAAACTAAGGAACCCTCAACTTTGAAGGTCGTGATCCAGCCAGCTACGGGGATGGACTTGGATGAAATGGTCGCGCTTGAACAGGTATCATTTTCTACTCCTTGGTCACGGGCCAGTTTCGAAACTGAATTGTGGGGCAACCAATTTGGGGGTCTTTTTACGGCTCGGGAGAATGGTGAGGACGGCCATCGTGGTCGCTTTCTTGGCTATATTTGTTTTTGGACTGTATTCGAAGAATTGCGATTGATGAATCTGGCGGTGGCTCCCTCAGTCCGGCGGCAGGGAATTGGAACCCGGCTCGTGAGGTTTGTCTTGAAGTATGGGGCTTCCCAGAGCGCCACGCGGGCACTTTTAGAAGTGCGTTCCTCAAATGTCGCAGCCCAAAATCTGTATGAGCGCCTGGCCTTTCATCGGTATGGAATCCGAAAGGCCTACTATACGAACCCGGAAGAGGATGGTATCCTACTGCGGCTGGAGCCATTAGTGAAGATTGAAGGAGAAGGTTGATCAATGAACACCCATTAGCCCATCCAAATTGGCAACCTTGGTCGCTGCGTTCATTGTCCTACACGGAAAGGAGGGCCCCCATGCTCACGGACGAACAAATCGCAGACTACCTCCGGTCCACCAATGTCGATTTTCGAGAGCTGGAAGAGTCGCACCATCGGCTGGATGTGGAATTGCAAGAACTCCTGAAAAATCATTTCTTGACCCCCCAAGAAGAAATCTTGAAAAAGCAGATTCAAAAGGAAAAACTCGGAAAAAAAGACCGCATGGCAGAGCTGAGCCGCCATTACCGGTCGACCCAGGTAAACCTGACCCAGCCGTAAAGTGCCTGCAAAATGAACCCTTCTAGGAAGGGTTGACCGAAGCCTTCAACGGGTAAAAGCCTCCTTCAACAATGGTTCAACAATGGCCTCGATTCTTCATCCACTCAATCGCCACATCGCGGATATAAAACGCCGCCTTTTGATCATTGGCGCAACGATCATGGTGGCCTTTGTGGTGGCCTTTACCTTCTCCTCTGCCTTGATTGAATGGTTTAAACGGCCGTTCGCTGATGATTTACTTTTTTATGGACCTGCGGAGGCCTTGTTCGCATCCATTAAAATTTCATTTCTGGCAGGGGTGGTGGCTAGCTTCCCCGTGATTCTTCATCAGTTTTGGAGGTTTATCCAGCCGGCCCTATTGGCTCGCGAACGACGTTGGGCCATCCCGCTTTTCCTTTTAGCATCCGGCCTTTTCGTTCTGGGTCTCGCGGTCTGCAATCTCATTATCCTTCCCCTGGTCATCAACTTTTTTGTCACGTTTGGGCTGGAACGGGAAATAACCCCTGAGCTGGCGGTAGGAACCTATGTTGATTTTAACGTCAGGTTTCTCCTGGCATTTGGATTTGCCTTTGAACTTCCTCTCGCCCTCACGCTGCTTTCGCGTGCCGGTTTGGTTTCTTCGGAAGCTCTGGTTCGGTACCGAAAACATGCGGCCATGATAGCGCTCATCTTCGCTGCCGTCATTACCCCGGACGCGACACTCTTCACAATGATGCTTATGGCCGTCCCCTTAATAATTCTGTATGAGATTGGGATACTCGGAGCTAAACTGTTTGGACGGAAAACAGTCAAATCAGAGACTCAGGACAGTGGGGGAGGTGGTGTTTCTCCGGAAACGGCGGGGCAGCGTACTCGGTGAACAAGGTGAGATGTTCATGAAAATTCTAACCCAATTTTTAGGACTGGGCATTTGGGGAGTCATCTGTTTTGCAGGTGCTTTGTTGTTAGGGGTCGGCCTGGTTGGGGCGGAGAAGGCGTTTTCTGCTTCCCCCGGGCACCAATCTCCTCTTAAGGGTTCGGAGATAACCTTTGCTCCAAGTATTCAAGCAATGGTCACCACGACAAAGGGCGTCCTCTATGCGGGATCTTTTGGCATGGGAATCTTTCGAAGTGACAATCGGGGAGCGTCCTGGGAAACTGCCAACACAGGGCTTGGGGATAGGTTTATCCTGTGTTTGGGAGCCGATACGGATGGAACAGTGTATGCCGGAACGGTAAGAGGTGGAGTCTTTCGGACCAAGCGTGATGGGAAGAGTTGGGAGTCGATTGGTCAGGGGTTGAAACGGGCAGAGGTGAAATCTCTCCTGATCCATCCCAGCGGAATCTATGCCGGAACAGGGCGTGGGGTGTATCGCTGGATTGAGAAGAAGCACCATTGGGTTGTCGTGGCTGAGGGTCTTGACCAAGTTCTCGTTTCCAGTGTGGCTATGCTCGAAGGGCACACCTTGCTTGCTGGAACAGCCGGAAAGGGGCTCTTCCGGATTGATCCAACCAATTCAAGGACCCAAAAATGGACCATGGCCGGTGAGCGGTTTGTTGACCCGAAGGAACGCTTAACTCACAAATTCATCCGAATTGTCGCGGTGGGAGATGATCAACGCCTCTATGTTGGCACCCAAGATGGGGGAATTTTTACCAGTGTGGATGGCGGGAATTCCTGGCATCCGATAGGTCGCTCCCTTCCTAACGATTCGATTCGAAGTATTGTGCCTACTGACTTGGGGCTTTTGGTAGCCACGGGAAGGGGTATCTTCAAAACAATCGGTCAAGACGGTACCTGGATTCCTTTAAATGAGGGTTTGACGGAATTGGCGATTCAAGTCTTGATTGTCTCCAACCAAGGGCTTTTCTATGCCGGCACCAGTGCTGGGGCCTTCAGGAGCGAGGACCAGGGGGAGCATTGGGTTAATATCAGTGGGGGGTTAGGGACCCAGCGGTCCATGCCTCGCCCTTATTTCTAAAAGGGGTGTTCATTTACCCATGACAAGGAGATTCCATGAGCGAGGCTGAGCCAATTCATGAAACTCGGGCCACCATTACGGTTACCATGAAAGGGGAAATATGGGGGCAGGTGGTCCTGCGGTTCTACCCGGACGCGGCCCCCAATCATGTGAAGAATTTTTGCAGGCTTGCCCAAGAAGGGTTTTACAATGGCACAACGTTTCATCGAGTCATTCCAGGGTTCATGATCCAGGGAGGCGACTCCAATAGCAAAAACCCAGACCGTTCGACTCATGGGATGGGAGACCCCGGGTACCGGCTTCCCGCTGAATTCAACGGGAAGCCTCATACACGAGGCGTTCTTTCCATGGCACGGGCCCAGGACCCCAACAGTGCCGGTTCACAATTTTTTATCTGCGTGGCTGACTCGTTATTTCTCGATGGGCAGTACACCGCCTTTGGGGAAGTGGTCAGTGGGATGGACGTGGTAGATCGGGTGGTGAATGTCAAGCGGGATAGTCGCGATAATCCACTAGAACGAATTGAAGTGACCGTCTCAATTACCGAACCAGGGTCATGAATGGGAAGGTTCGGGATCATTCTTTGTGCGGTATTTCTTGCCGGGTGTCCACCCCCGAAAGTTCAATCCTACCGGATTTATGAGGATCCTACTGCCTTTGTGAGGTTGGAATTCGACCCGACTGCTAATCCTGATCGTTCGGAAAGCTGGAATGATCACCCAGCGGCGGTGTCGATCGGAAAAATGACAGCTGTCCTGCAAGGCCTTTTAGTCCAAGAGCGCTATTCTCCTTATCAAAACTGGTTTTGGGAAGACTCGGCGCCAAAACCCGCCCTTCGTAAAAAAGAAATAACCTTCCTCGCTCCACAGCTTGTTGACGCGCTCGGCCGAGCGGTTCCCGAGGAGTGGGTCACATTTTATCTGAGCTATCCCATCAATTCCATCACCCGAGAAGTGACGTCGGGAAGCCTCTACATGGCCAAGGGTAAGCTCCACCTGCTCCTGAGCAATAGACAGAATATTTACGAGATTCCAGCCTATGGCATCATCTATGACCGTCGGCATCCGACCTACTCCCTAGCTCCCCGCAAGTTTGACCTCACCTTTATAGACCCGGAGCCATTAGTACTTCCCAAGAAAAAATTTTATGAACACCTTTTTGGCGAAGTGAGTGACGACGAAATCGTCCTTGATCTTGAAAAAATTTATGGGGGAGATACTCTCTAAAAGAGGCATGAGAATAGAGTTTCCCCCTTAATCTCTTCTAGGAGCCTGTCCGAGATTAGCGATCGTCGCGAGGGGGTGCTGGTTTGAGTCAGATGTTTCGATCGTTTGAGGCGAATAGTGGGTCTATTTAACGAAAAGGATCGGAAGATCTGGCCAAATCCAGCGCAACCGCAGTAGATCAGTCTAATCTTGGACAGGCTCCTAGCCAACCGCAGCCGGACCAGGGTAATCCAGCGTCTTTCTTTCCCTCCTGCCTTGAAGTGGGTCCTCTCCGATACCTTTACAAAATTCTTTTCCCATAACAATTTAGTTTCCCGTCCTCCACAAACCCTTATCGCTCATCCCTGACACTCTCATCTCACTCACTCTCACTCTCTCACATCCCCGCGTAAGTTTCCTTTTCAAACCGAACGACCTCTGTATGAATAAAGTTCCCTTCACCCTGGAATTTTGGCTTGTCGTACTACTTGGAAATCTCATGACCAAGTGCTGCCATTGAGTTTCTCTGCCAGCAATGAGTAGAGCCTTCAACAAACCAACCATAAAGGCTAGTTGCCTTAACCTAAGGAATACGCATCATGGCGAATTTACCTCTAGACACCCACTCCGTATGATTATCCACAGAAAGGGATCATGGACAAAGGAGTTCCCCATGTTTTACTTGGCGGCAAAGACGCATTGCCGGAATGGGATCCGATGAAACAAAAGAACTTGCGGGCTCAGGGTAAAATTTCGAATTGGTACCGGAAGACCCTCGCTATTGGTGTGGGAGTTTTGCTGTCAGTCCTGGGCACCTTCCAGGTTGGGGCGGCAGCAGTATGGGACACAGGGTGTCAAAGGGCGATCCACCATCTCCTGGACTCGCAGCAAAAAATTAGCGTGACACGCCAAAGGGTTGAATCTAGGAAACTCACTCTTGTCCTATCCAAAGGGGTATTTACAGTGGACCAGGATCGCCGGGAAAACCCCTTCAACCTATATTCTGATGCAGTCAATGAGTGGAAGTTGACCATCAAGAACTTTGGTTTGTCTTTGTCAGAATTTAAGGCCGCCTGTTTGGGAAATCAATGAAGGAGGAAAGTTTGAGTAAGTAGACGCGTTGGCAGATTGTTTCACCGACGTGGCTTTTCAGGAGAAAGCCAGGATATGCCACAACCTGAGATACAAATAACCCTGACGAAGATGGTTCGAGCTATCCTCCGGGACCAACCCGGGTTTGTGCCACTCGGCAACGTCTGGATGGAATGGGACGGACAAAACTTGTCCTGGGATATTCCTGTAAAGGATTGGGACGTTGATGCTGTCTGTGATTCACTCACGAGGCAAGTGGCCCATCACCCGGAAGTTGACTATATTGCAAAATTTGCTGAAGCGTTCTCAGACCACTAATCGATGCCTGAATCGATAAGGGTCAAGTCAAGCTTTTTTTCAGTTACCCCAGTTGGCATCACTGGATCGGTCAAAAAAATGAAGCACAGACTTTCATAAAGAGTGGCAGAGGGACAAGCAAGACTCCAAAGACAAAAAAGTAATTTGGGTTATCTATTTTTCTGCAGCCCCTTCCAGGGTTTGCTGCGAGAGGGGATCAACATGAAAAGCCTCCATGTGGACCACGTATGTGAAAAGTGTCATGGGACACTTGTTCTAGACCGTGAAGTGGACCTGCTAATCGGAATGACCTGGTGTGTGAGTCTGTGTATCAATTGCGGCCGACGGACGAAGGTTGAGAAAGAACCCAAGCCGATGACGGCTTCCTGACCTTCTGTGCAAGTTTGGAAGAATACGACGCGAACCTGTAAGAAACTCCAATGCCCTTGTTCCTCCCCATTCTGAACCAACCATGGTTTTCCCTCATTCCCTCCTGGTTCCCTCCAATACAGTGGAATTCCTTTTGTAGCGGATAGGGAAGACCCATTGACCAATCTTTTCCTCGCCCTGTCTTTCAACTGGGTTTCACAAAATTCCATAAAGATTCAGCGAAATTTTGCGGATTAATTTCAGTAGGGAGGTAATTACGCCAGGGCCCAGTAGCCAGGGACCACAGGGTGACTGGTAAGACTTCCTTTGTTATTGCGCTTTTTCTCTTCGCGGCCTTGGTCGGCCTTTCGCCTGTCTGGGCTGGATGAAAGGCCACGCGTGGTTGCACCGAAAGGCGCGAAGAGCGCCTTGCTCCCCCTTCGAGGGGTCATAGGCCCGGTTTGTTGGGGCCGTCCTAGGGGCAGGAGCCTCTGGGGAAGCAGGGTGTTGGGGTTTTTCAACAGCCTGCTAGAGTAGGTTTAACCGGTTGAAGGCCCTATTCCACTGAGGGAACCTGGCCCATTTGAGATGAAGATGTAATTGTTTTGCTCTGTCTCGGCCAGTGGGGAACAGAGCCTAATCTTCCAGGGAAGGTAGAATCACTTTCCGCTGATGCGGACTAAGGATTGCAGGGCCGTTTCCTGGACCCTCGGGTTCGAGTCCCGCATGGCCGTCGTCAACGCCTCAAGCGCATCACCTTCGTCGACCACCCGCAAGAAATTTCCACCCAGGGTTTCTGCCGCCACTCGTCTCCTATCGGGGTCTGGATGGAAGAGAAGGTCCCGAATCATGGGTCGGGCCGCCCGTGGCAAAGGTTCAGTGTTCATTGTATGCCCCCTAAAATTTAAGGTCAGCTCGGCTTGGTTTTATTCAATATCGGCGAAAGTTAACCAACTCTTGAAAATATGGACAAACTTTCATTGTGACCTCACGATACACAGTGGGAACAATCTACCCCGGACGAGACGGAACGAAACAAGGCAAGAGAGCGGTGATGCGGGAGACGTAAGGCGGGAGGGGAAACCTCAAGCCAAAATGAAAAAGGGGAATGGAAAAAGTACGGAAGAATGCCCGTGTCCAAAAAGTAGGACGTGTCCGGAAAAGCCTTCATCCCCTTCACAGACAAAGCTTTAGGAACTGCCACAAAAATTTCTTTTCAGAAAAACACAGAATGTTGCCCACCAGAGACTTTTTCCACGACTCCCCTTGGAAAAAGGGGCTCGCCTGGGGCAAGCAGCTTGTGTTCGGTAACGGTTGGTCAGGGTGAGGCCCACTGGAACCCGAGGGCAAGCTACACAGGCCATACGTTCGATCAGTCTGGGCACGCACGGTTATACAGCCCGTGGGCAACCCGCCTGGGTCAGGTGCTGAGACACCTCAGGGCACCGAACCCTCGCCCAGACCACCACCCCGTTCTCGAACGCATCGACGCATATCGTCTAGCACGGACCGCAGAGGTCAGGGGGGTCCTAGCGCCCCCTCGGGCCGGCCCGCCCTCACCCACCGGACCCACCGTGACACGTTGTCCCCAAGCGCCGAGGGCCTTCGGGCCGCTCCCGCTCTCGCTCATAATGCCGGGTGACACGAATACGTGAATGAGCCTCACGCCATTGGGTGTGGGGCTTTCGTGTGTTTCCCCCTGGCCTAGTTCCCCCCTTGCACTCTTCCCCCATTCCTTTATGCTATCCCAATTAAACACCCCATTATTTCCAACCAGGGAAACGCATGACCAAAACGTGGCTTGGTCTTTCCATGGTCGGCGGGTCGGTTCTTATGCTGGCCACCTCAGCCTGGGCTGACTCTCGGGCAGGGGAAGAAGCCTACAGACGTGGCGATTTTGAAACGGCTGTGAAAGAATTGCGGCCATTGGGGGAACAGGGGGATACTTTGGCCCAATTCAACCTGGGGGCCATGTACGAGCGCGGCCAGGGTGTGCCGCAGGATTCTTTCCAAGCGGTGCGATGGTACCGCCGGGCTGCGGAACAAGGCCTTGGACAGGCCCAGTTCAACCTAGGGCTCCTGTACAACCAGGGCCAGGGGGTGATGCCAAACGTTATTCAGGCGTATATGTGGGTACTCCTTGCGGCGGTGGAAGGTATTGAGTCAGCTATCAAAGTTCAAGAGATTATGATGAAGGACATGACCCCCGCTCAGATTATGGAAGCCGAGCGGCTGGCCAGGGAGTGGAGGCCAAAGGGAAAGGAATGACCAGGTGTGTGTGTCCCTGAAGAGCTACGGGATACTCGGGAGGTGACATGAGACGCCCACCAAAGCAGCGACCCATGACGAACTTCCTCTTCCAGGTGATTCGGGCCTCCGGGAAGAACCGCTCCTTCTTTTATCGCGAGGCCAGAATCAATAATTACAGGTTTATGCGGTTTATGAAGGGGAAGGGGACCTTGAGGCTGTCCAGCGCTGACCGCTTAGTGAATGCCCTGAACCTCAAGATGACGGCGAGAATCAAAGCCCCGCACGAGTAAGGAGCTGGCGCCCGTCAACGGCGGCGGGACTTCCGGGCAGCACGCTCACCGTTCAAGGAACCAGCATGGGAGGGAAACTTGACACCAAAGACCTTGGTACTCTTGAAGACCTCCCCCTTTCCAACATGCGGGACATAACCCTGTTGAATTTGGACCCTGCTTCATCCCTCCAGCCTCCACGTTCCCCCAACGACCCTGCTTGTCTGAACCTTTGACAGAGGAGGGAGAACCAGCTGGGATTTGGGACGTGCCTAGTGGCAGTGGCCTCTTTGGCTTAAATGGCACTCCATACATTGAATGGGGTCCCGAAGGCAGAGAACTCATTTCTCCAACGCCGTTCTTGCCCCTTGGGCTTCATCCAATCCTTCCCGGACTGGACAAAGGATCTTGCGAACTGCACGCTTGCTGGAGGACCACCTCTGGAATAAAATTAGAACAGACACAACGATTTCGTCCTCTCGGTACGTGAAGGGTATCAGGAGCTTTCTCCCCCTTTCAGACTATGAAACCGAATAACAGCATTGTGTACTTGGCCCTGAGGGTTTTGGGATGCGTGATGCTTCTCAGCGGCTGTAGCCACCAACTGACAACGAGCCCTTCCATCATGATTAACCCTCCCGAATCATCGAATACCGCACTAATCTTCGAAGCGAAGACTGAGGCGGAGGAACTCCAAGCAGCTTTGGCTTCCGAACGGATCCACACGGCCAAGCAAGCTGCCGAAGTCCGAGCAGCTCGGCAGGAAACTTCGGCTCTGCGGGACCGGGGAGCTGAATACATACGGAGAATAGCCAGTTTGAAGGCTGAACTTGACACCCTTAAAACTGAGCGTGATCAAATGCGCCAGGAGAACGCTGAGCTGTCTGGGCATGTGGCCGGCCTTCCAGAACTTCCTCAACTCATGCAAGAAGTCAGAACGATGAAATCCTCACTGAATGGTATGGTCGCCTCCCTTAAAACCCTTTCAGCGGAGGTAGCCCAATTCAAACAGGGATTGGGAAAGCAGCAGATCAACGCCATCGCCAAAGCTCAAAAACCGGCCTCCTCAAAGGGTGAGCTAAAGGCCAAGACTCGCCGCCTTCCAAAAACCACCATCAGTGTGAAACGAGGGGACTCCCTGTGGCGGATCGCACAAACGCATGGAACCACTGTCACAAACTTAAAGAAAATCAATGGGTTAAAAAGCGATCGCATTATTGTCGGTCAGCAACTGCGGATTCCTGTTACGGGAACCATAGGGACGAAAAGTGATCTCGCTGGGCTCCAGAAGGCCCCCAGTCGGTACGCCGAAGCCGACCTGTTCATTCTCCCGCGTTGGCGCTCCGAGAATAGGCGTTAAGTCCGGAACACCAGGAGGTGGCCCAGAACTTAGAGAATGACGCCTCACTGTTACGAAAATCCACCGCCTGGGCTGACTTTCAGGCAGGCTGGGATGCCTACAACCGTGGCGACTACGAGGCTGACCTGAAAGAGTTCCGTCTCGCAGCGGAATAGGCGATACGGGGGCCCAGTGCAACCTGGGAGTCATGTACGACGAAGGCCAGGGGGTGACGATCTCTTTGGGGTCGAGTTTCTCAGCCATGGGGCATCCTTGAACGGGTGGCGTTAGGCCAGTAAACCCCGCTTACGTTCCGCTTGACTGGAGGTGACCTCAGAAGTTAGGCACTCCCGATTTTCCTTCTGCCAAGTTTACCGGAAGCGTTTACGAAGAATTTTGCCATTATCGCCTGCCACATGCAGGCCCTTTGGCGGATTGTTGGCCCGGAATGCCCCAGCCATTTTACGGCGCGAAACCGATTCATGGACGACGTCAGTGAGCAAGATCGATCGCTTCTTATTGGCTTTCAGATCCATGCCCGGCTTTTTGCATGGACCATCGGGTTTTCGCAAAGCGGCGTGACGAGTGAAATGCAAATCAGGAATCCGGATTTGACAGGTCTTGGCCCGCCCAAACATCCATGTCAGGGAAATGCTGGATAATCCCTGATTACTGTTTCCCCCACCTACATCCGAGTGATATCCCCGGAACCAAACCTCACGAATGTTTCGTTGCTTCCTACCCGTATAGGCATTCTGAACGACGCGAGTTAAGGGAAACGAGAATCGCCTTTCGTCCAGAGCGATCGCATGACAACACGTCCCGACGTTGGAGGGGACGGTAAGATGGAAGCCGAGATTGATGTTGTTTCCGGGAATGCCAAAGGACGCCACCGTATCCCAGATGCCGAGAAAACGAATTGGGGGTTCCTTGACCCCATTGACTCCTTCTTCAAGGACCTCGTTGGCAAATTCGAGGGCCAACGCGGCGCCGCGACTGAACCCAATAATGTCAATCCTCGTGTCGCCCTTGTTAAAGTTCCGTTTTAGCGCTTTCATGGCTTCCCTGACTCGCTTTTGACCGCCCGCGCCGAAGATTGAGCCAAGAAATTTCCCTACAATTCCCCATCGGGTTCCAACACCCTCGACATAGAAACAATCGCCGGATCCCCTGTAGCCATCCTGGTAAGCTGTGGAGAACTTCAACACGTTGGTGTCTTTCCCATCACCCGGATTGTCTTTGTTTCCGGTTCCGTCAAATGCATATAAAGCCATGGTTTATTCCTCCATAGGGTTATAAGGTGTTAATGGATTGAGTTGGATGCCTGGTGAAAATGTGGCCAGAAAAGGAAAGGTGAGAATCGCCCCTCCGTACCTAACAACCCGCCCTGGACCCACCCATGCCGAGCCAAGCATGATGAAGGTTTGCGATTGCAGAGAGGCATTGTGCCGCTACCAACCTACACCGAGCTGGAGTCGATACGGTGACAGCCATGAAGATTGTGGGCTATAAGTCTGAGAAGATGCACCGCCGTTACAACAGCGTTTCTGAGGCCGACCTCACCAAGGCTGCCTCCAAAATTACCACCTATTTAACACCTGCCGATTTCACCCTCCCAGGGCAAGCCCTAAACCGTTGATGTGTTGGAGCTGGCGAGAGGAATCGAACCCCCAACCTGCGGTTTACAAAACCGCTGCTCTGCCGATTGAGCTACGCCAGCCCGCTCAAATTTCTCTTAACACTTATTGACTTATACATTTCCTCGGACGCGGTACGTTCAGTTTCTGCCGTTTTTTGGTAGTTCCACTAGCCCATCTCAAGGAGGATTTTCAAGGACCCTTTGGTGCCAGCACACTCAACCGCGTCGAGGCCGCGGTCAAGCGGATATCTCGCATGGATCAGTGATTCCACATCTACCAATCCCTGTTGGAGCATTTGAATGGCTGGCTCAAAAGGGCCACATCGTGAGCCTATGAGGGTAACCTCGTTGATCACGAAGTTGGTCATGTCCATGGAAATGTTCCCCCGGTAGGTTGATTTTACCAGGAGAGTCCCACGGGGTCGTACTAACCGGCCTGCGATACGCAACCCTTCTGCGGACCCTGTTGCTTCAACAACGAGATCGAAAGCCTGAAACAGTTCATCCGGATGAGTCACGGTTCGGATTCCACGTTGTGCCAAGAAGGCCAACCCGTCAGGATGGTGTCCCACGATAGAGAGATGACACCCGGTAGACTTCAAAACTTGAGCACAGAGGAGTCCCAATTTTCCATCCCCTACCACGATCACCCTGTCGGTTGTGGTGACTCGCACTTGCTGAAGAATGTGACACGCTGCTGCAAGGGGCTCGACGAACACAGCCTGATCATCTGTGATTTGATCAGGAAGGACATGCAAGTTTTCAACAGGCAAACACAGGTAGTCTGCAAAGGCCCCATTTCGTCCGTCAATCCCCAACGTTGTTCGATGGGGGCAATGGGTGAGCCTATCAGCTAGACAGGTCGGGCACGTCCGACAGGCTGCGTTGATTTCCCCGACCACCCGTTGACCTACCAAGTTCTTTCTGTCGCGTGACTGTTCAATGATTCCCACAAACTCATGGCCGAGAACGCCGGTGAACCCCATGTACCCGTCAATGAGTTGAAGATCCGTGCCGCAGATGCCGGCTTTCAGGACGCGGATCAGGGCCTCACCCGGAGGGACTTTCGGGGTCGGGTGGTTGGTTTCCAATCGCAGTGTATGATCAAGGACTAGGGCTCGCATGATGGTTCCATTTTTTGGCTACCAAGGATCCCCTTGACCCCAAAGATTACCGTATTTGTGGCCGAGAATTGAAGCTCCTTTTTTTTGTCGGCCGTTATGTGGCGTTATGTATCCTGGTTGGGCTGAAGGAGAATGGGACGGGGTGGGGGAGGCCCACCGACTAAAGGGTGGTTTTCAAGTTTTCAGATGGAAGGGGCGATAAGAGATGCAGGGGGAATCTACCCTCACCCCATTGGTTCCCCAGCAAGGTTACCTATGATTGGTGCGATTTACACCTCACTGTCTGGATTGGCTGCAGCTCAAACCAAAATTGTTACGGCTGCCCACAATACCGCTAATGCCAATACCGATGGCTTTAAAAAACAGCGGGTGGTTTTCCAAGAAACTCAGCCGCAAGGTGTGGAAGCGACCGTAGAACGGGTGAATACTCCAGGGCCTGTTTTCTTTAAAGAAACAGAAGCCGGCTCGCTCGCTGTGGAACTATCGAATGTTGATCTAGGTGAAGAAGCTATTAACCTCATGCTAGGGAAACGACTCTATGAAGCCAACCTCAATGTTCTCAAGACCCAAAACCGATTGCTTGGGAGCCTTTTAGATATCGTCGAGTAGTGCTCTAGGAACCATTCCTTCACTTCCCTCACCCTTCCTCTTTAAATTTAACAGGTTGCCCCTTCCTACATTTTTCCTCTTTATCAATACCCATTTGGCCTTCGGGGTCAGGGATTACCGATGTCCCCCTGCGCGTCCTTTTTGTTCTTGCCACCCAAAAGAGTCTGGAGTATACAGTCTTGCCAAATTTGACCCTCTTTGGGAAAGTTAGCTACAACTATATTTAAGTATTTCCAACTAGATTTTGTGGAAGATTTTCTATCGAATTTTCATTTCCATCGAATACTTGGCCACGCCGGACCTCCAGCTTTTAACGGTCCTGGAATTGGGAAAGGGGGGTGGTGGTATTGCCCACACAGGTAAAACTGATTAATCTTTGAAGGTGCATAAGGGATTGGTGTAGAATCTAACACCTTAAAGTGACCCAAGCTGCAAAAACATGAAATACGGAGGGTGCAGAATAACGACCAAAGGTCGGTCCGCCCCTTTAATGGCAAAGACCTTCAATTCAAAAGGGGAATTTTCAATATGGTGAGGCAAATCAAACAGGGAGGTATGACTTTGCGCCCAAGCCCATGCAAATATGCGTGCCTAATCCTTGGTTGCATGATAATGGCTGGTGGTGTTGGAGGACCTATTGGGATTATCCTGCCTCCCCTTACAGCAGCCAGTGCTCCGGAAGCCTTTACCCGGGGATTTTCGGATATTGTCGAAAAGGTTCAGCCGGCCGTGGTCAACGTGGCGGTGACTGGAGGAGGGGGACCGGGACCCCGCCGTCTCCCTCCAGGGCCATTTGGTGGGCCCCCTGGCCCTCCGTCACGGCCTGGCCCTCCAGGAAGGCCACCTGGTATGCCGGGGACGAGTGCTGGATCGGGGGTCATTATCAGCGCCCAAGGGTTCATTGTGACGAATAATCATGTGGTGGAGGATGCCAGCCAAATTACCGTCACCACCGCCGACGGTCAAGAATTCTCCGCCCGCGTGGTGGGAACGGATCCAAAGACCGACCTGGCCGTCCTTAAGGTTGAGGCCGAAAATTTACCGTTTATTCCTTGGAGTTCGCAGACAGTCCTGCGTGTCGGTGACGTCGTCCTCGCGGTGGGTAGCCCTTTTGGGCTGAAATCTTCCGTCACTATGGGAATCATCAGTGCCTTGGGCCGGGGGAACGTCGGGATTACCGAGTACGAGGACTTCATCCAAACTGATGCGCCTATTAACCCCGGGAACTCAGGGGGTCCTCTGGTCAATATGAAGGGTGAGATCATTGGCATCAACACCGCTATTTTTTCACGAACGGGGGGATCCGAAGGGATTGGGTTTGCCATTCCCGTCACTATTGCCAAGGATATTACCGAGAGCCTAATTCAAAGGGGAAAAGTGGTCCGTGGGTGGATGGGAATTGCCATTCAAGAGCTGACTCCAGCTTTGGCACAGTCCTTCCAGCTTCCCGAAGGCCAAAAAGGTGGAGTCCTGATCAGTGAAGTCCACGAAAATGGACCGTCTGCTCTTGGTGGCCTCATGCGCGGAGATGTCCTGGTGGAATACCGAGGCGAGAAACTCAAAGATGTCAACCACCTGCGTCATATCGTCGCACGTACGAAGGTGGGGGAGGAGATCCAGATCAAGGTATTGCGGGACGGCCAAGAGAAAACTCTGACAGTTCAGGTTGGCGAGCGACCCTCGGATGAACTGCTGGCCCAACGTGGGGCACCATCCGCTCCGTCATCACTGGAAAGCCTGGACAACGTCCTTGCCGGCCTTTCGGTTGAACCCCTCACGGGTGAACGAAAAAAGCAATTAAACCTCCCTGAAAACACTGCGGGTGTGGTGGTGAGCGAAGTGAAATCCGGGAGTGCAGCAGAAGCGGCTGGGGTACAGCAAGGGGATGTGATTCAAGAGGTCAACCGCGAGATTATTACAAACCTGGCCGACTATAAAACTAGTGCTTCCAAGATTGAAAAAGAGGAATTGGTGGTGCTGCTTCTAAGCCGGCGCGGGAACAACTTATTCGTGGCCGTCAACCCTAAATGAAAAAGCTCTGCCATCCTCTCACCCGTTGTACCGAATCAATCCCAGGGAATTTCCCAACGGTAGTGTGCGGGATCCAGAAACCCCAAGAGCATCGTAAAGGCTCAGGTCATTATGGCTGAGGAATCACGTTTCAAAAGGTGGCTCCAAGACTCCGTCTTTAAGCCCCTTGAAGATAAGAAGATGCCGGTCATGGAACATTTGCATGAGTTCCAGGTCCGGCTTACCAAAATCGTTATTGTGGTTGCGCTGTTTTTTGTCGGCACGTTCTTTTATGCCGATACGCTGGTTCAATGGCTCCGGGTTCCCCTTCAGAATTCGTTTATTCTAACTGAGCTGAAGTGGGTTCCGACCGACTTGCCAAAAATTCCTTTTGTTTTTCTTGCCCCCGCGGAGGCCCTCTGGCAAAACCTGAAGGTGGCAGCCCTTTTTGCCTTGATCTTATCCACTCCCTACGTACTCTGGGAAATTTGGAATTTCATTGTGCCAGGGCTCCATGCTCAAGAGCGACGATTTGTTGCCCCATTCGTCGCAATAACTGCACTGGCGTTCTACCTCGGATTGGGGTTTTGCTTCTTTTTTGTCCTGCCCTTTGCGCTCAACTTTTTAATTTCCTATGGTGTGCAGGCAGGGTTTATCCCCCAGCTTTCCATTGCCAACTATGTGGGCTTTGCGCTGTGGTTCCTTTTGATTTTCGGCCTGACTTTTGAGGTTCCCCTGGTGTTAACCCTTATGGCAAAGCTCGGGTGGGTCGATGCCCCACTTTTAATGCGTTATCGCAAGTGGGCTTTTCTCGGGGCATTTTTGTTTGCTGCGATTTTGACACCGACTCCGGATCCCTTTAACCAGTGTTTAATGGCCTTGCCTATGTATTTTTTCTATGAAGTGGGCATCATCAGTGCCAGGGTTTTCAAAAAAAGGCCACAGGCGGAGACGTCACCATCAGAATCCACTCCCGCCCCTCCAGGCGGGGGGGTGTTAAGACCAAAATCTGTCGGGGCCGGGGGGGCTGTTGATGATGAGTATGTGAGTGTTCCCGACTCGCGGTCCCCGTAATCCCCTCGGTACCTTATGGTGAATGTGGCGGTCTTGGTTGTGAGTAGTAAGGTGTACTCGGGAGAGAGTCCAGACAATGGACTGGGGGAGTTCAAGCGAATATTAGAGGAGAACGAGGTAAAAATAATAGCGTACGAAGTGGTTCGGGATGATCGGACTGAGATTAGGGACCGCTTGCGAGTTCTTTCTGATTCCTTGGGGCCCCACGTGATTTTCACCGTCGGGGGTACAGGGGTGCGTCCCACTGATTGGGCGCCGGAAGCCACTCGGGATGTGATCGACAAAGAAGTGCCAGGGATCGGCGAAGCCATGCGCAACGAAAGTTTAAAAAAAGTTCGCACCGCCATGTTATCCCGGGGGATCGCCGGAATCAGAAGGACAACTCTGATTGTGAATCTTCCGGGAAGCCCAAAGGGGGCCCGCGACAACTTGGCTGTTCTCCTTCCGATCCTTGAGCATACGGTGGAAAAAATTTCCAGGGTACCAAGTGCACCAGGGTAAAGAGCCGAAATCAGGATTTTTTGTACCGAGTCCTCGACGCCCAAGAAAATGTCTCATTCAGGAAGAATCGCAAAACACTTTTAGTGGGGGAAACATATGCCAGGTGAATTGAAAATGGTCCAGCCTTCAAGTTCAAGTGATGCCTGTACGTATATGTGGGCATGTGCCATCTGTGATGAGAACGAAACGTGCCAAAAAGACAAGGAAGGGCACAGTCGCTGGCTCGTGGGCAAGCGGATGGAACGAATCGATTATAAGGTTCTCGTCATGAGCAATAAGGGTGGAGTGGGCAAAAGCACGCTGACGACGAATTTGGCCGTGAGTTTGGCTCTTAAGGGGTATGAAGTTGGAATTTGTGACATGGATATCCATGGCCCCAACATTCCGAAAATGGTCGGGGCAGAAGGACAAAAATTGAAGATCAGCACGGGTGGCGGCATCATTCCCCATCTTGCCTACAACCTCAAGATTGCCTCCATGTCTTTCCTGTTACAAAATTCCGATGACCCGATTATTTGGCGGGACGCCTACAAATATGAATTCATCAATCAATTATTGGGAGGAGTGGAATGGCAAGATTTGAATTACCTTTTTGTCGATCTTCCCCCTGGAACGGGAAATGAATCTGTGACCACCATCGATCTCATTGGGGATGTCAGTGGCGCGGTTATTATCACCACCCCTCAAGAGGTTGCTCTCCTGGATGCGCGGAAGTCAGTGACCTTCGCGAAAGACAGTGAAATTCCCATCATCGGAATCGTGGAGAATATGAGCGGGCTCGATTGTCCCCACTGCCACCAACAAATTGAAATATTTCGAAAAGGTGGTGGTGAAGCCTCGGCGGCTGATATGGGGGTGCCGTTTTTGGGCCGGATTCCAATGGACCCCGATGTCGTGACCCAATGTGACTACGGAGAGCCTTATGCGCTCTTTCACTCGGACCTTCCTACCGCCGACGCCTTTCACAGTATCGCGAATAAAGTTGACGATTTCTGCAAGCGAAAAGGTACATTAGTCCAGATCCCTTCGAAGAGTCCGTTTAAAAAATTCAATAAATGAAAAAGCGAAACCCCAAACCATCCTGGAGTGGTCAATAGGGGAGATGCCGGTTACGTTATGGAAAAGTTAACGCTCCTCAAGGAGGCACAGAAAACGGTCCTCGACGCCACGGAGCCCCTTGGCTGTGAGAAAGTGGGACTTCTCGAGGCGTTGGGTCGGGTGTTGGGTGAAGATATCATCGCTCCCAGAGATAATCCCCCCTGGAACAACTCGGCAATGGATGGTTTTGCAGTTCGGTGGGAGGACATCAAAAAAGAGCATGAAATTGAGAAACTCCCGGCCCTGAAGATTATCGAGGATGTACAGGCAGGAACAGCAGCGAAAAAGACTGTCGGGCCTGGAGAAGCGATTCGCATCATGACCGGAGCACCGGTTCCTGAGGGGGCTGATACCGTGGTTCGTGTGGAATATACCGAACCTTCTTCTGACAGTGTGCGTATCTTCCAACCTGAACCCAAGGGCGCCAACATCCGTCAAAGGGGTGAGGATGTCACACAAGGGGCTACCATCATTTCCAAAGGAACCCGGCTGCGTCCCGCCGAGGTAGGAATGCTAGCCATTTTGGCCAAATCTTTTGTTTTAGTACATCAGCGACCCCGAGTGGCGATTTTAGCCACGGGCGATGAATTAGCGGATTTGGACGAGCGGTTTGATGAAACCAAAATCGTCAACTCCAACAGTTATGGTATCGCCGCGGCTGTGCATGAAGCGGGAGGAATCCCCCTCCTTTTGGGGATTGCGAAAGATGAACCGGCTTCTTTCAAGGAAAAGATCTCCCATGGCTTGACCTGTGATGTTCTGGTCCTTTCAGGGGGTATCTCCATGGGGGATTATGATTTTACCCGAGCCGTGTTCACGGAATTAGGGGCGGACATGCATTTCTGGAAGCTTGCGATTCGTCCTGGGCAGCCCCTCGCCTTTGGCAAAATTCGAGGCACACTGGCCTTTGGGCTCCCCGGAAATCCTGTTTCCTCCATGGTGACTTTTGAGCAACTGGTTCGACTGGTCTTGATGAAATTGAGTGGCCACTGCCACCTGGAGCGTCCAACCGTCCGAGCCGTCTTTCAAGAGAAATTGTCGAAGCGTGGGGATCGTCGTCATTTCCTCAGAGGGATTTTGAGGTATGAAAATGGCGCTCTGACAGTGAGAACCACAGGAAATCAGGGATCAGGAATTTTAACGTCCATGGTGAAAGCCAATGGACTCATTGATGTTCCAGAAGAAGTGGAACAAATCAACCCCGGCGATCTTGTCACTGTTCAGGTTCTGAGTAGGGATTTTTAGGTTGAGCCTCCCTTTTTCTTCTGCCCTAGAAAACGGATCACACCAACCCGTCCCTTCCAGTTGGCCCTTTGCGAAGAACCGTTAACCATGGCGACTCCAATTCTTTGTTTCGTCGGGCGCTCCAACAGTGGAAAGACGACTGTGATTGAACGATTGATCCCTGAGCTCACCCGGGTTGGCTACCGCATTGCCACGGTCAAGCATGCTGGACACGGCTTCGAACTGGATACAGAGGGAAAGGATAGCTGGCGCCATAAGCAGGCTGGGGCCAGTGCGGTGGTGGTCCTCTCAAAAGGCAGTATGGCGATGTTTGCGGATGTATCGGAAGAGATCAAGGTGGAGGAAATCCGCGATCGATTTCTGGACAGCGAAATTGACCTGATTATCGCCGAGGGTTGGAAAAGTGAAGACTATCCGAAAATTGCGGTGGTGCGCGAGCACTTGGGCGAAGTGACCGTTTCCACGGAAGGCCTTCTCGCCATTGTGTCCATGAAGCCGATTCAATCTTCTGTCCCTTGCTTCGACCGTGACGATATTCAAAATCTTGCGGAATTGATCGTTCGCCACTATCCCAAACGTCACGCCCCATGACCTCCAAGCGCAAGGCTTTTGCCATTCTGGCGATTGCGGCGAGTGTGGTGGCCATTGCCGGAACGGTTGCCATTCCCTTGACCAATCACCCCGATTTCTGTGCGAGTTGTCATACCATTCGACCCTCTGTAGAGAATTGGAGGGTGTCTTCCCATAAAGACGTCACCTGTGTGGATTGTCATGTTCGGCCGGGGCTTGAGGGATTCTGGTACGACAAGGTGCGGGCTGGCATCAAGGACGTTGCCATTACGTTCTTCGGGACTCCGACTGAGCCGCATAATTTACAAGCAACAGTGGACTCGAATGTGTGCCTGGGATGTCATCGAGCCATATTGCGTGTCTCGGAGGTTTCGACACGGGATTTACCGGCGCCAGTCAAAGATGTTGGTCTTATCATGAGCCACCGCAAACATCTGAAGGCTTTTGCCAAGCGGGGCAAGGGTGAAGGCTGTCCCACCTGCCACGCCCGGGTTGTGCATGCGAAGCCCATCAAAGGATACCCGATCGTGATCCCACGAGGCCATGTGAAACTGGACATGCAACCCTACCATCCTGAGTTCCCGGAAGGTTCGAAACTTTGGAATTCGGCTCTTGCCGATTGTATCCGCTGCCATGATGGCAAAACCACGTATGAAGGCAAGTTGCTGAGTAAGAAGTGCGAGACTTGCCACATTCCCGAGAAAATCAGCGATTTCCTTTTTTAACCTCGACCCCATCCAGCCTATGCCAACCCCGATCGCGGAAGTTCGCCACCTCACCAAGCGATTTGGGGATTTTACCGCGGTGGATGATATTTCTTTTGACATCTACCCGGGTGAGACTCTGGGTCTCCTGGGGCCCAATGGAGCCGGGAAAACCACGACCATTCAAATGCTTCTAGGAGTCATCACTCCCACACAGGGATCCATTCACATGTTCGGGCTTGACCTCGCCCACCATCGAGAACAGATCCTCAAGCAGGTGAATTTCTCCTCCACCTATATTTCCATGCCCTATTCACTGACTGCTGAAGAAAACCTCCGGGTCATTGGGAAATTGTACGGGCTGCAGGCTATTTCGAGCCGGATCGATGATGTGGTGAAAAAATTGGAGATGGAAGATATTCGCCATAAATTGACGCGGAAACTGTCTTCAGGTCAGATGACCCGTCTCACCCTGGCTAAAGCGGTCATGACTGACCCCAAGGTGCTGTTCTTGGAGGCACCCACCGC
>JACZVJ010000131.1 GCA_022572725.1 Nitrospinota bacterium
GACGTTTTGCATGTACACGCATGGTTGCCACTCCTAAAACCCTTCAGCCTTCAGCCTATCCACCTGAATAGTTACCTCTCGCTTGCTTCACCATGTTCACAAAAATGGGTCGGGCATCATCGGGACTCTTGAGTTCTTGTGGAAAGGTCAATCGCATGCCAGTGTAGCGGTCCTTGATCTTAAGCCGCAGATGAAATCCTAACCGATCGATGGCTGTCAAGGTGGCTTCGTCTGTATCGGGTTGGCCAGATGCTCTGGCGAGTAATAGCAAAGCGTCTGTGTGGTCGGCATTGAGGTGGTCAATGAGTCCTGGGCCAGCATCGGCTAGCGGATCGACTTGGGCCGAGGCATACTCTTCCGCGGAGACCCATCCCATCGATCCAAAACCACCGACATAATACACATCGATGGTGTCCATGAGATAAAATGAGAAATCCCCAAAATCGGCCCAATAGCTTGCATTAGGGTGGCGACCTAAATATTGTGTGCGGATGGCAGCGTCTTGATCTTTTGGCACTTTCGTCACTTTGCCCATGATTGTGACGCGAGCCGCCCCCAATGGATTATTCTCACCTCCTGGTTGCATGACGAACACACTGGCTCGTGCATCGGCCAGAATATTTTTGGTATGCATGGCCATTGTGCTGATGAGAAACGAAGGATTTCCTGTATCATTGAGGCCATAGGTTACGATCGATCCAAACGGCCAATCGGGATGTTTCTGAGAGGTGGTGCACAGGGTGGCGACAGGCGCAATGTGCATGAGGGTTCGAGCCTGTTCGGCATAAGTTGGTTCTGGTGGCTCAGGTGAATCTGAGTCATTGGTCTGCGGATTAGCGTGTTGTGACATAAAAAGTCCTTTTCAAGATGGCAAAATTGCACAAGGTTCGTAAATTTAACAAAGGTTGATGACTAGCACAATCACGCGGTTCTTGAAGGGGACCGCTTCACCATGGGAAACTAAATAGGATGTTGCGAAAGAAACCTTCCCGCTCTGAATGTGTGTAGATGAAAGGACGCCAATGGCTGGTGACGAGTCAGTTGAAATCCATGAGATTGAAGTGAGTTTTCGCTATACCCAAGAACACGATTGGGTGGTGCCTGCGATCACTGGGTTTTTGTCCGCGTATTTTATGGAAGACCCTCGATTTCGCGTCGTCCGTCGATTTCACGAACTTGAAACAGGGATGAATGTGTGGATTTGCGAAGCTCCCGGGGAAAAATTCGTTAAGCGGTTGCTGAAACGGCTGCAAGTGGACATTCCACCATGTCGGATTGACACACGGGATTCTCCGGGAGGAGGGCCCGCCCGCCAGGTTATTGACCTGGTCGAACCGAACTCTGCCTGATGCGTGGGTGGGTATTTCCATGATGGCATGGGTTTCCTCCTCAATCATCGTGATATTGTCTTAAGCTCGGGAACGGGGTAAAGGGAAGAAACAGGTCCGGAGGCGCGGAAACCCAGCGCGTAGGTCGGCTTCCAATCAACGTTCACCGGGCAAAACAACATCATACTGCAGAGCCTCGCCACCTAATACCCCACCACCAGGCTCGCATTGACAGGGCGTTTTCAAGATAGCAAACAGCACGCGAAAAGGGAAACTAAGACTCTTGAGGAGAAGAAGGAAGTTTTTGGAGAAAAAGCCTCTCGTTCTTTAGATTTTTCGATCCTGGTGTGGGGAATTTCTCTGATAATCCTTTGGAAGCCTGGTTCAGAAAAACAACGCGGGAAGGCCTCAGGTGCTGAGGGGGTGAGGGCAAAAATTCTTACCAAGGATCCTCCCCGAGAGGTTTCCCAGCTTGCTGTGGGAAAAGGATCCTCCCCGAGAGGTTTCCCAGCTTGCTGTGGGAAAAGGTTCGTTTGTGGTGGAAGTTTGCTGCCCGGGTTTGTCGTTAGGGGGCAGAGGTGTTGCATGAAGCATCCCAAAATTGACACAGCGATTGTGCCTGGGAAGGTGTGGACTGCGCCCCAGGCTTTCTTCGCTATATTGCTCCTATGGAGTTTTTTAGGAAATGTGGCCTATCCAGAGGACCGTGTCCCTTACCGATTGTCGGACAGTCTCCTCAATCCGGCACCTGTGGTATTTGGTGGGTTCGGCACGGCAATTGCGGCAACACCACAACGGATTCTGGTTGGTGCTCCGCATGCTTCCAAGAGTGGGGAAGAGAAGGGAGAGGTCTATTTGTACGAAAGTCGGTCCAGGAAAGTTTTACAGACCTATTCCTCGCCTCACTCTGTGGGGGATGATTTATTTGGCCTGTCGGTTGGTTTTTTTGAAGGCCAAATTATGGTCGGGGCACCGCGGGGGTTGGACCTGCAAGAAAGCCGCACCGGCGCGGTTTACCTCTTTGATGGCCAAACTGGTTCACTTCTACGGACCCTGCGAAATCCGATGCCCATGACCGGCGTCTTCGGACAAGCTTTGGCGAGTCATGGCTCCTTGATTTTGGTCGGAGATCCCTTGGCCAGTTCCCCCAAGACGTTTCATACAGGAGCGGCCTTTTTGTTTGATGGCAAAACCGGAGATTTGCTCCGAACCTTTTTCCCTCCTGACCCCAAAAGCGGAGAAGCGGATCGATTTGGTCACAGGGTGGCCTTTGTCGATTCCGATGTGCTTATCAGTGCGCCACTTGGAGGAATTGAGTCCGTGGATAGCGGAATCGCCTACCTTTTTGATGGGCGTACTGGCAAGCTGATTCGTTCCTTCCGTTCTCCCAAGCCCCACCCTCACGAGTACTTTGGTTGGTCTTTTGCGGTCCAAGGGGAATCTATTCTGATTGGGAGTGTGGGCTATGGAAAGGAAAACCCAGAAGAGGGAGTTGCTTATTTGTTTGATGCAACAACAGGTCGGCTTGTGCTGACGATTCGACACCCTGAGCCTGTCAAAGGCGACCACTTTGGCGAGGCAGTGGCCATGTTTGATGATCTCCTCGTCATTGGGGCTCCGGGGAACGATGTAGGAGGAATCGATGCGGGGGCCGTTTACCTGATGGAAGCGACCACTGGAGGTTTGCAGCAAACGGTGGTGAATCCGATGCCGGAAACCGGAGCTGCTGACCTTTTCGGACTCACCATTGTTGGAGTTGGAACGAAGCTACTAGTTGGTGCGCCTTACGGGGGAACAGAGACGGAACCCGATTCAGGGGTCGTTCACCAATTTGTACCGGGAAAGGGTTTTGTTTCAGAGGCCGCCAAATTCGAACTCTTGCCGAATAAATAAAGCTATGGATGAGCGGCACTGACAGAAAAGTCCTTAGTCGAATCGGTGGGCAAGGATCGGACCGTTCGATATGATTCTTTCCGTGCCGATTGACCAGCAAACCTAGGCTTGGCGGCGAGTTCGCGGGCACTTGGTTTCAATGTTAGCTGCCAAGTCTGGCCTCACAGATCCAGTGGTGGAAGCTGCAGAAAACGGAGAGCTTGATCCATCGGTCTCCATGATAGAGGCCTTGGCTGCTAGGAGGCTGTCCGAGATTAGTGATCGTCACGAGGTTGTGTCGGTTTGAGTCAGATTTTTCGATCGTTTGAGGCGAATAGTGGGGCATATTTAACGAAAAGGATCGGAGAATCTGGCAAAATCCGGCGCAACCGCAGTAGATCAATCTAATCTCGGACCGCCTCCTAGGCTTGGCTTTCCCCCTGGTTGCTTCTATGGCCATCCTTCCTCAATCAAACTGCTGATGGGGGGATCTGATGAGGGTCAATCGGATCTTTCCAACCTTGACTCTCCGGATCCAGTAACGGAGCGGATTCTACGTGGCACCAAGCATGAATGAGAACTCTACGTTCTATTCACCTCTCTTCTTCAATCCGGGGAGCCCATGCTTTTACGGGCTGCTGAAGTGAACCTCCGGAGTCTTTTCAAACAGGTCAGGGCTGCAACGATTCCCTGGCAATCACGGCCACCCGGTCATTTCGGATCCCCCAGTGATTGACCAATTCCTTCGCTGATCAGGTAGTTTCGCAAGTCAAGTAGCTGCAGTGGGTGTGGTGAACAGCCGACGGAGTGTTGGCTGGCTTTGCACGTGGAGCCAAAGGGTTTGCATGAAGAACCCGATCAGTGTCGCCGCGAGGCTGATATAAAGGCCGGTGATCTGGCCGTGGATGATCCCTAGACCCAAAATAACTGAACTGATTAAGAGGTAGACTGCGACCGATTGTGCAATGCTTCCAGTTCGTCCGCTGTACACCATCACGCCCTGATACCAACTTTCCAGCGCAGTGAGTGCAGGCATCAGCACCGCAAACCACAGCCCGGTAGTTGCTATTGAGGTCAGGGTGGGGGAAAGGCCGGAGATTTTCCCAAACCAAAGTGGGGCTAGTGGGGTGATTGTGATCAACAATAAGAGGCTGCTCGTGACAGTGGCCAGAAGAACTGTGAAACGGCGAAGTGAGTGGGCTGCACCTGGTTGGCCAATCAAGGTCACTACAACTTCGTGGTATGCAAGGCCTGGGCTCCTAATGAGAAAGGACAGGCCCATCACCACCGGCAAAACTGCAAGTGATTCTAGGGCATGGGGCATCCGACTAAGGGCAGCACTTCCAATGGGCAGTGCTAGCAAGGTGAGGATGGGTGTTAGGGCCAAGGGAAGATAAAACACTAGGAGTTGACGCATGCTGAGGCAGGTGTCATCAGGGGATTCATTCCTGTGAATTTCTCGGAGGAGGGGCTGAACACGCACGTTCACCATGATCGCTTCAGCCGTCACGCCGGCAGCAAGGGCCGATGTGGCGACGACAATGCCAGGAAACTTCCCTGCGTAGCCGGCAGTGAGAAAAAATACATTGGTTGCCAATCGAACCGCTGTTCCCATGATCACTACCTTTGATTGGCCAAATCTGATGAGGACCCCCTGTTGAAATCGTCGGATGGCAATGGCTGCAGTCCATGGGGTCATGAGTTGCAGGCCTATTCTGGCTGGTTCGATGATTTTTTCCGGTACAGCCAGCAGAGTGGAAACGAGGGCATCATAGAGGGGAGTAAACGCAATA
The DNA here is from genome assembly GCA_022572725.1 of Nitrospinota bacterium. Classification (GTDB taxonomy): domain Bacteria; phylum Nitrospirota; class Nitrospiria; order Nitrospirales; family UBA8639; genus JACZVJ01. Next base: position 4,994 of record JACZVJ010000131.1, read on the forward strand.
AGGACATGGATTGCCGTCAGCGCTACGGCAGATTGGCTCATTAATCGGCGCAAGAGCACATAGGAGGCCCAATTTTTTGAAAGAGCTGTTGAGGCGGCCAACAGCATAATGATAGGGGCTTCGATAAGCAGTGAAAGGGGAAATACAACACCCCCAAAAGCGGCTAGGTGAATTTTAGGATCAGCGAGTCGGGCAATGACCGCGCTCAAAAGAGGCAATTCCACGCCCATTAGAACCCAGCTCCCTGCCAGTGGCCACCAGGTTGCGAAAATTGGTTGAAATCCAGCAGAAAGTTTATTTTGTGAGGAGCTAGTCATCCGTGTGGCTTTGTTGTCCTGCAAAACAGATATTCGGGTTGGGGCCGTAGTTGGGCAAGAGAGGGTGAATTACGCTTTCACTTAGACCAAGGGCATTGAGAAACGACGTCCGTAGTTCACGGGTTTGCAATGCGTTTTGGTTGTACTTCTGATTGGGAACGCAACGCTCCAAGTATTGCTCGCATCGTTCAAGCCCCCTTCCAAAATGAACTGGGATGGTTCCTTCGGTTCCTTGTTGCCAGGTGGTGTAAATGAGGAACTCTATCGCTTTCCTCACCGAGTTCGCCTAGGGTTTGGGACTGGTGAAAGGAATGTTGGGCGGCAATGGCTGGGGCAAACTTCACGGCCTATCGACTCGAATGATTGAGGCTTGCATATGTAATTTTTCTTAAGTTGGTGTTGTGTTCGTGAGATTGGGGTAATCCTGAGAAAGATTAGCTTTACTTGGGAAAGGTCGACAGAAAAACAGATTATGGAAATCGTTCAAGAAGGATTTGGGATCGGTGATCGAGACAAGAAGCAAGTGATTTCATTCAATCGAACCTCCCAAGGAAGGAGGAAGGTGTTGGTCGGGTGGTAACAGACCTATTCAGTTAGACTTGGTTCCCTAATACATTTACAAGGGGAGTCAATGTAACATGTGGTCTGTACGTGATCAAGGATTGACTCGACCTGTGTATGTAAACAATCCCTTGTCCGCTTTCTTCATGTTGCTCGGAGTGCCTATGGACCAAACTATGTTGGAGTAATTGGAATAAATTGTGAGCCGTGCATAAAGATACGGTCCAAGAATCCCCGCCAGTTTTTATCACTGGGTAAAAGGATAGATGGCGCTTCCAAAATGTTTAAAATGTTACTGACATCGGTATTTTTCTTGCGAAAATGTTCCATTTTCTGGTATAAAGTTATACCTTGGGGGAGAATGGGGTAGACCTGATGGGTGGGTGGGACAAGAAGAACTGTTTCGCGGTCCTTTTTAACAAAAACTAAATGACCTAATTCGGTTCTCTTATTTTTTAACGCTTTCTGGTTAATTGGTCTGTTTTTAGGTTATTTACCTTACTTTTATTTGGGGAACACGAGCACCTTCTAAATCCTCCCTACGTTGCAAAGAGTTTTTTTAGTACTGTAGGAACCTACCTCTCGTCATTAAAGATTGGGTGCACTCCCTCCTCTCGATTGTTTGTAAACGTTCACGGGACATACGGCATTTACCTTATTGTGAGCGTTGGCAGGTCACTCCAAACTTTCCCACGGTTAAGCATTGATGAGTTCCTTTTAGGTTTTTGGTGAGTGTATTGGCAAGGAAGTGCTAACTTGGGGGTGACCAACCTGTCATTGGACATCCTGACGTTACCAAGACTGGGGGAAATTATGCCTAAGAATGGAACCAGAGGGAAGGGTAAACCTCTTATTTCTGGTGGAAGAGAAAAGGGTCATCCGAGCTATGGGGGTGTGAAGACCTCTCTCTCGACGGCGGGCGAACCACTTGATCCATCATCGAGCTTTTTGACTGTTACTGATGAGCCGACCAGAGGGGGCATCCATGCTATTGGGGGTGATCCCAACGCTTCTTCAGACCGAGTGAGTTCAGAGGCCAATGGTGAGGGTGAATCTGTGGATGACGTGGAAGACGGTTCTGAGGACGCCGAGAAGGAGATCGACTTAACGCCCGGCAATCTGACCCGCATCGATGATCCCGTCCGGCTCTATCTGAATGAGATGGCCAGTGTGTCGTTGCTAACCCGAGAAGGGGAGATTGGGCTGGCCAAGCGGATTGAAGAGGGCAAGCAAGAGTTGGCCCTGGTAGTGGTTGGGATGCCCATGACCTTGGACTACCTGGAGGGGCTGCGGGTGGCGCTGAAAAAGGGC
>JACZVJ010000041.1 GCA_022572725.1 Nitrospinota bacterium
AATTGGCTAATCATTGCAGCGATTCTATTGGGGCCTCTCATCGCCGTTCAGGTCACTCGTTACTTAGATAATAAAAAAGAGGTTCGAGAACGAAAACTTTCAGTATTTAAAACTTTGATGGCGACTCGGGCTTATGTTGTTTCTTGGGACCACGTTGTTGCTTTGAATCGTATTGACCTTGAATTCGACAAAACCAAAAAAAAGAAAAAGCCGTAATAGAGACGTGGAAAGAATATTTAGATCTTCTTGGAAATAAACAATTAACGATAGACCAATGGGCAGTTAAACGAATCGATCTGCTAGTTGAATTGCTGCATAAAATGGCACAAGTTCTCGACTACGACTTTGATAAAACACATATCAAGAACTCGAGCTATTCCCCTGTGGCACATGGGGACATAGAGGCAGAACAAAGCGCCATGAGAAAAGGCTTAATAGAGTTATTGGATGGAAAGCGCACCATACCAATAAACATCAAAAATTCACCTTAAAAGGTTGAAGCTGGAATTATCCATTTCCTTATTTTCGGCTAGGGTTCCTTTTGGGGAACTCACGGGTTAAGGTAGCTTACATTTCTTTTGCCAAATTGTCGTAGGTATCTATTTTTTTGTCAGGGAACATCTAAGCATACCCTCCAACAGGGCTTTGAGATTCCAAGGTATAGCTACTGGTATATCTTTATGAAGTGCCTACTCAAAATAAGGAACTGTGGTAAAGGGCGCGGTCCCCTCCCCTAGCAGCTCCCGAATGTAAGGTGGGCAATGCCCACCCTACAACAGTTTCACAAGCAGTCAATCAGGTGCCGGATTTAGAATAAATAATCCACGCCGCAAGCAGCGGGGCATTTAGAGGAAAGAATGATTTGAAAATCCCCCCTTGCCCCCCTTTGCAAAGGGGGGATGGGGGGATTTCACAAAGGGGGGACCTCAATGGCACCCCGTCACAGAGCAACGGGGAATAGCAAGATTGAACGAACGTGTCCACGAAAACGGGGCAAGGCCGGCTTCCTGAACATTCAGAATGGGATAAGAATTAAGCTGGCTTGAGGAACACTGCTGCCAGGGGAGGAAGGGTGATGACCAAGGAGTAGGGCCGCCCATGCCAGGGGACAGGCTCAGCATACACGCCGGCCCCGTTATTCAGATTGCTTCCACCATACCGCTCGGAATCGCTATTCAACAACTCTTGATAATATCCCTCGGTCGGCACGCCCAGCCGAAAATTTTCGCGCGGAACGGGTGTAAAATTCAACGCACAGACGATAAAGTCCTTGGGATCCTTCGCCCGCCGGATGTAGGTGAGTGTCGATTGGTCGCAGTCGTGGAGATCGATCCATTCAAAACCGTTCCAGTCAAAATCCACTTCATGGAGGGCCGGCTGACTGGCATACAGGTGATTCAGATCAGCCACAAATTGCTGAAGCCCGCGATGCGGTTCATTATCCAGGAGGTGCCATTGTAAGCTATCTTCGTGATTCCATTCCCACCACTGGCCAAACTCCCCTCCCATAAACAGCATCTTTTTCCCCGGATGCCCGTACATGTGCCCTAACAGCGCTCGAAGGTTGGCAAAGCGCTGCCAGGCATCCCCCGGCATTTTGTCAAGCAAGGCTTTTTTCCCGTGCACGACTTCATCGTGGGAAAGAACCAGGACAAAATTTTCCGTAAAGGCGTATACCAAACCAAAGGTGACATTGTGTTGGTGGTATTTCCGGTGGACAGGCTCCAGGGAAAAGTATTCCAATGTGTCGTGCATCCAGCCCATATTCCACTTGAACGTAAATCCCAAACCACCAATATAGGTCGGTCGGGATACCCCAGGCCAGGCGGTGGATTCCTCGGCTATCATGAGAGCTCCTGGATGTTCCCGATGCACCACCACATTCAATTCTTTGAGAAACTCCACAGCTCCTAAGTTTTCATTGCCGCCATGAATATTGGGAATCCACTCTCCTGCGGACCGAGCATAGTCGAGATACAGCATAGAGGCGACTGCATCCACGCGTAACCCATCAATATGATAGCGGTCGAACCAGATGAGGGCGCTATTGATCAAAAAATTTCGGACTTCCGTTCGATCATAATTGAAAATCCGGCTGTTCCATTCCGGGTGGAACCCCAGTCGCGGATCTTCATGATCGTAGAGGTGAGTCCCATCGAACCACGCCAAGCCATGAGGGTCATCAGGGAAATGGGCAGGTGTCCAATCCATCAGGACACCGATCCCTGCTTGATGACAGGTGTCCACGAAGACCATGAAATCCTCGGGTGAGCCATAACGGCTTGTGGGTGCAAAATATCCCGTCGTCTGGTAACCCCATGATCCATCAAAGGGATACTCTGTGACCGGCATTAACTCAATGTGCGTAAAGCCCATGTTTTTGACATAGGGCACGAGGGTCAACGCCAGTTCCCGGTAGGTCAACCACCGAGACCCTTCCTCCGGTACCCGTTTCCAGGACCCGAGATGGACTTCATAGATGGATAACGGCTGGGCCAGGGGGTCCTTCATCCCGCGTGCCTGCATCCAATCACCATCACCCCAGGAGTACCCGGAGACATCACGAATCACCGAGGCGGTCTGCGGCCGCAGCTCACCCTGAGTCGCATAGGGATCGGCCTTTAAGAGGCAGATTTCACTGTTCCGCGGGCGAATCTCAAATTTATAAAGCTCCCCTTCGGGGAGGTCCGGAACAAATAGTTCCCAGAGTCCGGTACTGCCGCGGCTTCGCATGGGGAGCCGCCGCCCGTCCCACTCATTAAAACTTCCCGCCACGCTCACCCGCATAGCATTGGGAGCCCACACCACAAAATTCACTCCCTTCACCGTTCCATGGGTACAGACCTGAGCACCGAGCTTGTCATAGGCTTTATAGAAACTTCCTTCACCAAACAGATAAAGATCGTAGTCGGTGAGGAAAGGGGAAAACGCATAGGGGTCATGCCGTTCTGTGACCCTGCCCCTTAAATCAGTTACGCGGATCCTGTAGTCAGCGGATTTAAGCTCGGCTGGACAGGTTGCCTCGAAAATCCCGGCAGGATTGATGTTGGTCATCGGAATTGCCGGGCCATGACTTTCAACAGGTACCACCATAGCGGCTGCCGCTTCAGGCAGAAAAACCCGCACGATGGTTTCCGGTCCACTCGCACCATTTCGAACATGAGGACCCAAGACGGAGAAGGGATCCCAACATTCACCACGAATAAGATGGTCGAGAATTGAGGAGGTTTCGGGGTGTACGGACATGGTGAATTCCTATATACTCTTTGACTGTCAGGGATACAAGCTCGAAAAGTTTACCGGTTTTCCCATGCCGTTTTCCCTTGTCGCGGCCCTCGTCATCGTTTTTTTAACGGTGGCCTTTTCACTTCAAAATGCTCGGTTGGTAGCCATTGAGTTTTTTGGATGGAATTTCGAGGGTTCCCTGGTCTTGGTGCTGTTCACCACTTTGTTTCTTGGCATGCTGATTCATCTTCTGGCATCCATGCCGGCACGAATGAGGAAAACCCGCTAGATTGTCCAATTGAACACACGGATCGGGGAACTGGAACACTGCCTTTCGGACAAGGTGCAACCTCCAAGGTAAACGAAACGACTAGGAGGCTGTCCGAGATTAGTGATCGTCACGAGGTTGTGTCGGTTTGAGTCAGATTTTTCGATCATTTGAGGCGAATAGTGGGGCCTATTGAACGAAAAGGATCGGAGAATCTGACCAAATCCGGCGCAACCGTAGTAGATCAATCTAATCTCGGACCGCCTCCTAGGCCATTGGCGACCTTGTAATGCCAGAAGGATAGGTTTTCATGGAACGCACGCACCAACGTGTTCTGGCCATGATCATGGCCGGGGGTAAAGGCGAGCGTCTGATGCCCCTGACCGAGCAACGCAGCAAGCCCGCGGTCCCCTTTGCGGGAACCTACCGGATCGTTGACTTTGTGTTGAGCAACTTCCTGAACTCCGGCATCCTTGCCATGTATGTGCTGGTACAGTATCGCTCACAATCACTGATCGAACACCTTCGGCGAGCCTGGCGCACCGGCGGTCCAAACCGCCAAACTTTCATTACCGTGGTTCCACCGCAAATGAAGGGCCGAGGCAAATGGTATGAAGGGACTGCCGATGCGGTGTATCAAAATTTGAACATTATCTACGATTTTGCTCCCAATCTCGTGGCGGTGTTTGGTGCCGACCATATCTACCGAATGGACCTTCGCCAAATGATTCAATTCCACCTAGACCGTGAAGCTGATGTCACCGTCGCGGCTCTTCCGGTCCCCATACAGTCGGCAAGAGGATTTGGCATTATTGAGACAGATCCGGAACAGGTGATCATCGGTTTCGAAGAAAAACCCAAGTCCCCGAAGCCCATGCCCGGGGATTCTCATAAAGCCTTCTCGTCCATGGGAAATTACATCTTTAATGTTGACACTCTTATGAAAACCCTTGAGCTAGACGCGGGAAGCCCCGGGTCCCATGACTTCGGTCGAGACGTCATTCCCGCCCTTATCAAATCCCACCGAGTCCTCGCTTATAATTTCCTCGACAATGTGGTTCCAGGCGTCCATCCCTACGAAGAATGGGGGTATTGGCGGGATGTAGGGACCTTGGAAGCCTACTGGGAAGCCAACATGGATATCCTTGGGGAAACGCCTATTTTCGATCTTCGCAACGTCAATTGGCCTATTATGTCCGAGGCTTCGGGGGAACCCATTGCCAGCCTGATTCGCTCGCACCTTGATGACACCATGATCGGACAGGGAAGCTTGATCGTTGATGCCACCATTCGGCGTTCCGTCATCGGACGCAACGTCAAAATCGGCGAGGGAACCGAGATCGAGGAATGTGTCATTCTCGATGGAACAGTGGTTGGCCCGAAGGCACGGCTACGTCGGGTGATTGCCGACCGATTCAATCTCATTCCTGGCGGAACCCAATTAGGATATGGTCAGACGGATACCCACATGGGTTCTTCTCACGGGAAGACCGGTCTGATCGTTCTGCCAAGAGGCCACTCATATGGCGGACGTGCGGTGCCACCAATGGGCAACCCCTAAGACGAACCAAGGCCGCACCTTGGTGGGGAGTTCCACCAAGGTGCCCCATCTGAAGATTTCCTGAGCTAGAGACCAACATCTCAGGCTCTACATAGGACACCCCCAAAACCTCCATCGTGGCAACTCTCCGAATTCCGGCTTCAACATACCGACTCCAGTTCAACCAATCCTTTACCTTTCGGAATGGGGCCAATCTCATTCCGTACCTCCACGACCTGGGGATTACAGACTGTTATACCTCCCCCTACCTCAAGGCCTTTCCTGGAAGTACGCATGGGTACGACGTGGTCGACCCGACATCTCTGAACCCTGAAATTGGGAACCTCGATGACTACCATTCCTTTGTTGGGGCTCTCACCGCCCATGGAATGGGACACATTCTTGACATCGTTCCCAATCACATGGGTATCGCCAACTCCTCCAACCCCTGGTGGCAGGATGTCCTCGAAAACGGCCCGAGCTCCCACTATGCCGATTTCTTTGATATTGACTGGCACCCGGTGAAGCCAGAATTAGAAAACAAGGTGCTTCTCCCCATTCTAGGCGATCAATACGGCATCGTCCTTGAAAATCAGGAAATCACGTTATCTTACGAAGAGGGGCAATTTTTCTTTCAGTATTATGAACATCGACTACCGATTGACCCAAATCCCTGGGTCCTCATTCTCAGCTTTGGGCTTGAAGAGCTGACCGACCGTGCGAACCCCGAAGATCCCCACTTCCAAGAACTTCAAAGCATTATCACGGCCCTTGGCAATTTACCGGGAAGGAATGAACGCCATGCACACCGCACCGCCGAACGGTGCCGCGAAAAAGAAGTCATCAAACGACGGTTGGCGGTATTGACCCAAGAAAGCCCATTGATTGCAGCCTTCATTGAAGAGAACCTTCGGCGCTTTAACGGAACCAAGGGCGTTCCCAGGACTTTCGACTTCTTGGATGCCCTACTCAGCGATCAGGCGTACCGGCTGGCTTTTTGGCGGGTGGCCTCCGAAGAAATCAACTATCGTCGGTTCTTCGACGTGAATCAGCTCGCCGCCATCAGAATGGAAAATCCGTTGGTCTTTCAGGAAGTCCATCAATTGGTTTTTGATTTTCTTCGAACCAATTCCGTGACAGGGCTGCGAATTGATCACGTTGATGGACTGTATGACCCACGGGGATACCTGAGTCAATGGCAACGATGGGCGCAAAAGGAGTTAGGGCTACCTGAGGATTCACGAGGCCGGTCGATTTTCTTGATTGTGGAGAAAATCCTTGGAAAGGGGGAACCCCTTTCAGAGGACTGGCCTATCTATGGAACCACCGGGTATGATTTTCTCTCCCACCTGAATAATCTCTTTGTGGATTCAACCAAAAAGGGGGAGCTTGATGGAATTTATACCCGGTTTGTCAAAGACCCTACGCCATTCAAAAAGGTGGTGTACGAAACCAAAAAGGTCATCATGGGCAGTACGATGTCCAGTGAGATGAACGCCTTGGGGCATCAGCTTAACGTCCTGTCCGAGAAATACCGCTGGTCAAGGGACTTCACCCTGAACAGTTTGACCCATGCCATTCGAGAAATCATCGCCTGTTTTCCCGTCTATCGCACATATGCCTCCCCAGACTCACGAGAGAAGGTCACCGAACGAGATCGAGCATTTATCCAGGTTGCCATCGCCCAAGCCAAGCGCAGAAATCCTACGACGAACAGCCTGGTTTTCGATTTTATTCAGGACCTGCTGTTGAAGATTCCGGAGGGAAGCCCTTACCTGAATTGGTCCGATGTGTATCCGTTCGTCATGAAGTTCCAGCAAATGACAAGCCCCGTCACTGCCAAAGGGGTCGAGGATACAGCCTATTACATCTACAACCGTTTGATTTCACTCAATGAGGTGGGAGGCGAACCAGCCCAGTTCGGTATTTCGCTTTCAACCTTCCACACACTCATGCAAGAACGCCAACAACGCTGGCCGTTCAGCTTGTCAGCCACCTCCACGCACGACACCAAGCGGAGCGAAGACGTTCGCTCCCGCCTCAACGTGCTATCCGAACTGCCCAAGGAATGGAAGGCGCACCTCTCTCGTTGGCACAAAATAAATAAAAAGAAAAAATCCTTCATTGAAGAGCAACCCGTTCCAAACCGGAATGAGGAATATTTTCTCTACCAAACCCTGATCGGGGCTTGGCCCTTTGACCACCGGAACGACCAGGGGTATGAGGCATTCCGCGGACGCATCCAAGCCTGCATGCTGAAAGCCTTGCGTGAGGCAAAGATCCATACCAGTTGGATTAATCCGAATGAAGGTTATGAAAACGGGGCCCTTAGATTCATTGAAAAAATTTTAGATGGGAATGGGGAAAATCCCTTTCTCATCGACTTCCTTCCCTTTCAAGATAAAATCGCCCAATATGGGATGTATAATTCCCTCTCCCAAGTCGTGATTAAAATAGCCGCGCCGGGGATACCCGACTTTTACCAAGGCACTGAACTGTGGGATTTGAGCCTGGTTGATCCCGATAACCGTCGCCAGGTAGATTATGCCTATCGACGTCATCTCTTGCAGGATTTCCAACAAATCGGCGATAGTAAAGGGAACCCGTTTTTCCAGGATCTCCTGGACAGACGAACCGACGGGCGGATCAAATTTTACGTCACCATGACGTTGCTCAACTTCCGAAAGCGGCATGCAGCTCTATTCTTAGAGGGGGATTATGTTCCACTTGAGGGCATTGGGGAGAAGGGTGATCACCTCTGTGCCTTTCAAAGGAATCGGGAAGGTCAAACGATTTTGGCTGCCGTGCCCCGTTTTTTGACCACGGTCATCCCCAACCCCTCCGTCCTTCCTGTGGGAGAGGCCGTATGGGGAAACACCTTGCTCATCCTTCCCAAGAAGGCTCAACACTCCCGTTACCATAACATTCTGACAGGCCAAATCATCGAGTCCACGACCGTGGAGGAGACACCGGCTTTATCCACGGCGGAAATCTTTCAACACTTGCCGGTAGCCCTTTTGGAGCGCCTTACATGACCACCTTTCAACGCGGAATATCACAGACGAATCCTCACGATAACTCCATCAACGAAGAGCCTCAGGAAAACACCCTGGGTTGGGAAGGACATGTCCAATTCCCAAACGGACAAACCCTCTTGACCAGGCTTCTCCGGAATTGGCCCGAACTTCGAACCGGACTGGCCTTCAGTATGGTTTTCGTGGTCGGGGCTCTGGTTGGGGGAAGCCTTGCAACCTTGCTCGCCTTCAATCGAATGAAATCCGGGAAATAAAGAACCTACCATCGCAGAACAAGGAGAATCTCAATGGAAAACGGCAACCAATCCAATGACTCCAGTTGGGTCACCACGTTTGTTTTTATTGCTGGATTTATCCTGGGAGCTGGAGCGGCGTTTTTAATGGCTCCCGAAACCGGGACCGCCCTTCGGGGACGATTAGCCAAAGGGGCAAAAACCGCTCAGGAAGAACTGACTGAAGTGGCCTCTCAAACCCAAGAAGCCTTCAGCGCCTTGGGAAGAGACGCACAACGAACTGTCAAGCAAGCCGCATCAAAACTCACCGCAGCCGTCGATGCGACAAAGAAGGCCATCAAATCCGAGCCGGAAAGTCGTCCGACCGAGCCGATTCGTTAATGAGGCTCTCCGGAATGTAGAGTCCCGTTCAAAGGTCTCACCAGCCAAGGCCACCTGTCCGCGAGCTAAAGGGTAACTACCTCATTTCCACAAGCTTTTCTGTATTTCCCTCCCATATCCCAATGCGGGGGACAAAGCGGAACGGTCAGGCTTCACGGCTTTTGGTTTTGAGACACCCACTTCCCGGTTTCCAGACAACAGTCTTGGCAGGTTCAATTCTCTCTGTCTACGGCTTCCGGCTCCCACTGAACGCCCCCAGGAACGGACGGGGCATGTTTTTCTTTGGGGTCCCTATTGATGGTCGGACTCCACCACCTTGAGCAACCGGCTGAAAACATCGGGGACGGTCGCAACGACTTGGTTCCAGCTTAGAATCATGGGAACAACCAAAGGGATCTTTTTAAAACGTCTCAGTGGCCAAACTGATCCCTTTCAAAAAGGCCTCCACAGCGGTTCGTTCGGCATGGCGATCAAACAGGAGCCCATTGACTGCCGCGACGTGTTCATACTTCTTGATCGTTTCCCGGGCAACCTGAAGATACGTGGCACGGAGAGTCTTTAAAGCCTCATCCGACAAGACCACACCATCGCTTGCAAGCGTTCGAAACATGGTTTTTGCAATATCCACGCTCATTTTAAGAAGGCCCCTCAAAGGGTTAGCCGCGGACAGATCTTGGTGCCTGTGTTCATAACTATCGACAAGATCCACTTGGCACACCCGTCGATTCGCGCAATTTCGATGCACTTCCGCCAAGATCCCAACTTCCAAACCCCAATTTCCAGGAACACGAATAATCCAGGCCAAATCCGTCACCATGGCAAATTCGCCGGCTAGGGGGTAGCGAAAGCTTTCCAGAAACAACAGCGTCGGGTGTGGACCAACCAGTTGAAGGAGGCTTCGGATCAAGGGCAAAACAAACAGGGGATCCCAACCAGAATTTCGGCTTCCCCAATCTCCTGAACCTTGGCCTCAGTTTCCGGAGTTAGAAGCGAGTTCAAGGAATTCATTCGCCCTCCCCCCGACACTATTCCAACGCCGGATCCTTAACACGAAGCCCGGACTTGATCTCGTGAGACTAGAACCTATGAGACCGCGGCATTCAACAAAAAGAGGCCTCACCACCGCGGGCCCGTATCTTGGTGTTTCAGCAAGCCGAAAGAAGGAAAAATGCGAGTTGCGGTAGGTGGTGACTCACCATCAACTAAATTCACTTAGGGAAAGACCCTTTAGGCACCAAAGGAGAATAGGGGCGAGTCATGGAAAACGCAAGATCAGGAATAATCAAAGGGAGGTGTAAAGGGCTTGGTACTCCCTTACAGTTTGATCCCAGGAAAAACGATCGAGCATCCCAAATCCATTGTATATCATTCTGGCATAATCAGCCGGGTTATGAACGTAAAGCTCAATCGCGTCCATAAACGCCTTGGTGGCCTCTTGCACCATTGCTTCAAACAGCGGGGTCCCGATGCGATCAGCCAGGCGATCTCCATCAGGCCAATACCGACAATGCACGATGGTCCTCCAACCTGCTGCCCCTTGGGCAGGTGGGAGCTCCGCCTCCCGGAACAGAATACCCGTGGGACCTAATGCGCCATCGTGGAACTGATCAAACAGGGTGCGAACGGTCCTATTCAGGCAACTCGACGGATAAGGGACAACCTGCTGGACCAACCCACCCGTTGCCCGAGCTAAGATAGGAGTCCCTACCGCATATCCCTCGGTTGCACCGCCAAACGGCTCGTACAGGGAGCACATAACCATAAAAGAGGCGCCTTTCTGCAGCTCCATGTATCCTCGTTCCATTCGAAATGGGAAAATTTTCACCGCCCCCGCTTTGCGTTCTGCGAGCGTTCTCAAGAACCTTAGGCCCTCTAGACCTTCTTCACCTGGGATGGGGGTAAAAATAAATTTGGCTTTCCCTTCGGGAATTCTCGCAATTGCCGCCGCGGCCAGATCATAGCCTTTTTGACGAGGATCATCCCGGCCAAACATGAGAAAAACCGGTCCTTCAAAGTGAGAAAAATCAAGGCTGCCCCATGCCTGCGGTGGATTGTATTCTCGGAGCACGGTGATCATTCCTTCCCGACGTTTACTCTTTTCCCTCAACAACCGCCCAAAATCCCCTTGAGATGCATCATCCCTGGCTTTTTTGGGAAAATTGAGCTTTGCAAAAAGTCCATTGTTGATCCCTCGGACCCCTTTATGCCGGAAGGAACTTTGAAGGTGTGGGACGTATACAACGGTATGAAGGGGCTCCTTAACCAATTCACGGGCAAAGTTTTGAGAAACTGTGCAAATTGGACCATCCAGCAAGGGAATCATCTTGCTTAGAACCGTGGGACCTGGCAGGTGCTGCCTTGAAATTTTCTGGAGTTCCTTATCAGGTAGTGGTTTGTCGTATGGGTTATGAACAGTCAAGACGCAGGCCGCAGACACAAGTGTAGGTTCTTCCTTTATCGTCAGAGCCAAACACGCCGTTTCCCAATCCTGAAGGTTCAACACCAGGTTTTTGGTGATCCCAAGCGCCACGAGAGCCCTGGGCACGGCCGCACAGAAAAACAACGCATCTTGCAGTAGTTGGCCTGGATGACCGGGATTGAGATAAGGATTACAAGGGGTCAAGGGATGCGGTGGATCTCCACAATCGCAGGGTGCATTAAAAAACTGGGGAGAATCCAGCAGGATGGTTTGAAAACCATTTCGGTCACAATGACGGAAAACTTCTACGGTATGAAATTCCTCACCAAAAGCAAGATCGAAGGTATAACCGGTTGGATGGATCGCCTCAAACCAATCCGGCTTGCATTTTGTAATCTCTCGAAAGAACGGAGCGATGGTCATGCATTCACCCTTTCCAATCCGAGCCATGCGTTTGGGCAACATTCGCATCACAGCAGACAAACCACCTAAGGGGGCAAATTCACTCTCAAAGGTGACGAAGACAACCGATTTCCTAAGAGGTTTCACCATGCCTGAGCGGGCCATATCCTACATTGGTTTTTTGGGGTAAGGATAACAAGCCTATTGGGCCGGACAGTCCTTCAAGTATTTCCTATCTTGAGGTTTTTCACTTTGCCTTTTTGGAATGGCTTATCGGTCAAATGGAAGGCCAACCGGAACAGAACAGCCATGACCATCAGTCAGCCTACAACCATACAGTCGAAGAAGGAGAGATCCGGTTCACTGGGCGGGGTGGCGATCGATACTACCCTATCTGAGAAAAAGCTTTGGGAAAGTGTGAGAGAAATGAGGGAAAGATTGGTGAATTTCCGAAGGAACCATCTATCAATGCAACCAGGGCAGCGAAAGACTTGAAGTTCTTGTGGTTCAACTGCACATCAATAGCACTCCCGCGCCGGGGGAGAGATCTTCTCCCCCGGCTTCAAATTTCAGCACAAAACTTGAAATGAGATTGTTGCAACACCCCGTCTGTTTTCAAAAGAAAGAATCCCACACGGCTATGTGAGGAAAATCAAGGGGGCGGCAATTCCCTATTGCAACACAAAATGCCCTGTCCGGTTTTGCTTGTAGCAGGCGGAGGTAGGCTCTTTGCAAAAGGGCCGCTCCTTTCCATAACTGACAATGTTGATTCTCGAAAAGGAAACTCCAAGATCAGCTAAATAGTTTTTCACCGCTTGGGCCCGACGCTCCCCTAGTACCAAGTTATATTCCGCCGTTCCACGTTCATCACAGTGGCCTTCAATGAGGACTTCTGAATCCTTAAACGTGGATTGGAGCGCCTTTGCATTAGCTTCCAAAATGAGAACTGCATCTTCCCGAACTGAATATTGATCGAAGTCAAAAAAGATATGCGAGAGACTGAAATCAGAACTATCCTTTGCACCATTCCGAGGAGCCATGCCAGAAAGCCGTGCCAATTCTTGACCAGCACTTAAAGTAACGGGATCCCCGGCTTGAAAACCGGAAAGGTCCTCTTCCAAGTTAGAAGCTTCTGTGGTCTTTTCACCCCCAAACGGATTTGATTGCAAAGGTAATTCAGGGAGAAAATCCCCTGGAGAAAGCCCTCGGATCATATCCTCCCCCTTACTCCCTGTGGGGCCAATCCCTAAGGCACCCTCCGCTTGACTTTTCAAGGAAGGTTGCTCCGGGGCAAGGCTGGCTACCATTTCCCCCTCCCCTCCGGGGGGAACGCTGGCTATGTCCGTCCCCTCCGTTGGGGAAGTACCCAATCCAATATCTTCCTGGCTTAGAGAGTCCGATCCAAGAGGAATCCCATCGCCCTGAGACACTTTCTTATCGGGAGGCAATGCTTCGGTCGTTTGACTCAGGGTTTCTCCGCTCATCACCGCCACATGCTTCTTCGTCCCACATCCGGCCATGAACAGGAGGATCGCTGTGCCCACCAGGATAAGGAAAGCAGAACGTTTGAACTTTTCCATACTAAGTACTCCTTTTTTAAAAACCCTATCACCGGGCACGATTTGCTGGAATCACCTTCACGTATTCGCTGCGACTTCTCACCTCATGGACAATTTCAGGTCTATTTTCACCTTTACAAAAGCCGCATCCCCATTGACTCAACGCCCACTAACCCTATCTATTTATTACCAACCTCTCATAATTGTCAATAAGGAATTCTGCGCCCTTTGTCCTTTGAAAGGATCATGGTTGACTGAAAAAATTCCGGATCAGTATGATTTTACCACCTTCCCTAAAGCTCCGTGAAAACACCCTCTAGCTTTTTAGAGTGACGTCTCCGAGCTGGAGGCCCAGATCTCTCATGATCAACGTCGAGAATATTACCAAGCGGTACCGGACTCTGACGGCCATCGAGAAAGTGACCTTTACCGTCAAGAAAGGAGAAATCCTGGGATTTCTCGGTCCCAACGGCGCCGGAAAAACGACGACCATGCGGATTTTGACCTGCTTTACATCGCCCAATGAAGGAACGGTCCAGGTGGCGGGATTCGATTGTTTTGAGCAGGCTCTTGAGGTGAAAAAGCGAATTGGCTATTTACCGGAAACCCCTCCTCTGTACCACGAACTTACAGTCATGGAGTACTTGTTGTTTGTAGGACGACTAAAGGGTCTTCCCTCGTGGCGTATTCCCTCACGGATGGACTCCGTGATCGAACAGGTGGGCTTGGGGGAGGTGCGCCGCCGGATCATTGGCCATCTATCCCGGGGTTTTCGGCAACGCGTGGGGCTTGCCCAGGCTCTCCTGCATGACCCACCAGTTTTGATTCTTGACGAACCCACTGTTGGGCTGGATCCCAAACAAATAATCGAAATTCGAGAACTCATCCAAAGCCTTGTGGGCTCGCACACCATCCTTTTGAGCACTCACATTCTCACGGAAGCCACTGCGATTTGCCAGCGGGTCACAATTATTCACAAGGGCCGTATTGTTGCCGTTGACTCACCAGAACGACTGTCCGCCCGGCTCCGGCAATCGGAAAAAATGAGCTTGACGGTTAAGGCGCCTCCGCCAGATTGGATCGAACGCTTACGGGCATTTCCCGGTGTGATGAGTGTTTTCCAAGGCCCATCCATCGAGACTTGCTTGATCGAATGCAAACTGGGCCACGATATCCGTGAAGATCTCGCTCGGTTTGTGGTCAATCAAGGAATCGGGCTCCTTGAGCTCAAAACCGTTTCCATGTCACTGGAGGATGTTTTTCTGCACCTCACTCAGCATGATGAACCTCCGCCACCAACCGACCCCCTCACGCAGGAAATCCTTTGAAAAGCATGAGACCGGCTTCCACAAAGATCCCCGGAGAACTCTTTGGCTCAGCCCCCGAAACCTTACATAATTTTGGACAGGAAAGAGAAAAATGAACAGTTCTCAAGTGTACTCAAGCAAGGATGATCTGGAGATTGTTTTCCCCGAGGCCAATGACCCCTCTTAGATAGAAAGGTTTAAATGGAGGCATGTCACCCGTCCCCACGATAATCGCCAAAGAACTCCGGTGTTTCTTTGTTTCACCCATCTTTTACATCATCGGGGCCGTCTTTTTATTCATTGCGGGGTTCCTGGCTCATCTCATGGTCGTCAATGCCGGCCAACAGGCGCTTCGCCTGATGCAGGTTCAGAATGTGTCTGCTCAACTCAACCTGAACGATTTGGTATTCCGCCAGGTATTCCTCGGCCTGGAGATGGTCCTGATGTTCATTTTGCCGATGTTGACCATGCGCCTCTTTGCCGAAGAGCGGAAGCTCCGGACGTTGGAGTTGCTGCTAACTTCACCCATTGGGATCAATGAGCTCGTTTCCGCCAAATTCATGAGTGTCCTCTTGATTTACCTCGGCCTCTTGGGTCTCACTGGAATAACCCCATTGGTCTTGTCCCTCTACACGAGCTTTGACTGGAATCCGATCCTAACCGGGTACCTCGCTCTGGCCCTTCAAGGAGGCCTCTTCCTGGCAGTTGGAGTGTTGGCTTCCACAATGACAGAAAACCAAATCGTAGCGGCCTTTCTCGGTTTTGGCCTGATTTTCGTCATTTGGCTGCTAGGTGGTCTTGGCGACCTTTTAGGGAACACCCCTGTTGGCCATTTTCTCTCCTACCTTTCCTTTACAGAGCACTTTGACCGCCTCGTCCGCGGGCTCCTGGATACTAAGGATGTCGTGTATTACGTGACCGGAACGGTCTTGATGCTCTTCATAGCCCACCGCATCGTGGACTCACATCGATGGTAAAAGGCTGGCTCATATCAGTCATCGGACTCCTGGGAGGAATCCTGGCTCTTGCAGGCCTAATATTTTCCCAATGGGCCCCAAGCCAGATCTGGGTGGCCACAATCTGCGAGGTGCTGGCCATCTTCTGCCTCACCCTTTATTTAGCAAGAAATTGGGAACGGTTGAAGTCCTTCTCCACTCAACGGTCAACGCGAATGGGGGCAAACAGCCTTCTCGCGATTCTTCTCCTTGTCGGCATTCTGGCCATTATCAACTTCCTGGCGGACCGACATGGTGGTCGATGGGATTTATCAGAAAGCCAACATTTTTCTTTGGCACCTCAGACCTACCGTGTCTTGGGTGAGTTGGACCGAGACATCAAAGTCACGGTCTTTTCTCACAGCCGAAGTCCGGGTTTCGGCGCCTATCGTGACTTACTTGAAAGTTACACCCACGGAAATTCCAGGATTTCGGTGGATTTCGTTGACCCCGAATCTCGCCCTCAACTCGCCAGGGAGTACCATATTACTCAATTGGATACAGCGGTCTTCCAAAGTGGCTCACAAACCATTCACATTACCAAACCGACGGAGGTCGAGCTCACAAGTGCACTCATACGCGTCACCAGGGGAACCAAGAAACGGATCCTTTTTCTTCAAGGCCATGGCGAACGGGAGATCGACAATCGCGAACGAGATGGGTTTTCCCTGGTCCAGGAAGCACTCCTTAAACAAGGATACGAAGTCGATCGAGTCTCCTTGCTCCAAGAGAGAGCCATCCCCGAGGGGACGGCCGTGCTGGTCATTGCAGGCCCTCGCCATTCCATTTCCTCGCCGGAGTTGGAACGGATTACCGAATTTTTAAATGCGGGCGGCCAGGTCTTACTGCTCGTCGATCCTGAAACCACAACGGGGCTTGAAACACTTACCGCCCAATGGGGGGTGACGCTGGGACCAGGCATCATCGTGGATCAACTCGATCGAATTCCTCGGGGAAGCCCCACCGCTCTTCGGGTGCGAAGGTTTACCGACCATGAAATTACCCGCGATTTCACGGAACCGGTGATTTTCCCTGTCGCACGCATGCTTACTTTTGATGGAGTAGCGGGGCAAGGTCGGGAATTTACACCTTTAGCCCACACCTCAGAAAAAAGCTGGGCCGAGAGAAATTTCGATGACAAGAACCCCGTCTTTAATGAAAACGAAGACATCCCGGGCCCCTTAATTCTTGCTGCCATCCTCGAGTCGAAAGATTCGCTAAAAAACGGTCCCATTTCTCAGGGCTCTCTAGCCATCCTCGGCAATTCAACTTTCGCGAGCAATGCGTACCTAAAATTCCCGGGGAACACCGATTTTTTCCTGAACACCATTGCCTGGTTGGCCGGGGAAAAGGCTTTAGTTTCCATTACCCCAAAAAACTCCGTGTTACGACCCTTCATACCAAACCCGACTCAAGAACATATGTTACTCGCCATTCAGGTGTTTTCGGTCCCGATGTTACTAGCCTTGTTAGGGTACACCATATGGCGACGACGCAACCGCCTTTAGAAGAATGGCGAAAAGGACCCTACCCAGCCTCCCTACCACGGCCCGCCAACAGTAATGTAGGATTGAGGAGGCCCACGGCCTCGCTTTGGATCCCTTCTCAGACAAATTCAGGAGAGGGGGTTGGCAATCCTGGCCCTGAATGTTGTTTCTTCAGCCGGCCTTAAAGCATTCAGGATTTCCGGGATCCCAGGAATTATTCAAATCTTTCTTATGAGCTTTTACAGAACGACACTCCTCCTAGCCTTGGTGTTCGGGGTCCTTGGTGCCTATCTGTTCACAGTTGAAGTCCCAACCACCCAGCTAGAGGCTCAAAAGGAAAAGGCTGAGAAACGGCTTTTGCCCTTTGATTATCGTGAGGTGACCCAATTCACAGTGAGGCTGCCTTCAGAGGAAATCGTGATGGTTCGGGACCATCGGCACCGTTGGAGGACAGTCGAGCCTTTTGCGGCGAAAGCCGATAACCGGGAGGTTGGCAGTCTCCTCCGCGCCTTGGAGCTGGGAAGAATTTTGCGGGTTATTCAGGAGCAAGCATCGGAACCGGAGCGATATGGTCTTAAGCCTCCTTACCTTACGATCTCGCTTGTCGCAGGGGAACAATTCGAAACGATTTCTTTGGGCGACGTTGGACCGACCTCTTCCACCCTCTACGCCCAACGGGCTTCAGACGACAAAATCCTCCTCACAACCTTGTCCGTCAAGGATTTTCGCAAGAAATCCCTGTATGCCTTTCGAAGGAAAAAAATCCTCTCTTTCAATCGGACCAAAGCTGAACGACTTCGAATCCAATCCGGCGCCACTGACTTAGTTCTGTATCGAACGCTGTCTGACCATGGCTCAAGTGGACGCTGGCGTTTTCGCTCTCCCATTGAAGGCCCGGCGGATCAAACTGCCGTCGGCCTATTGCTGATGGCCATGGAGGATCTGACCGCGATTGGGTTTATTGATTCGGGCCCAGAGCGGGAACAGCTCTTCAAACAACTCATTACCCCCCTAGCCGCCCTTACACTGCATACTAACGGAGTTGATTACAAGGTATCTTTTTTCCAACCAGACCCCAAAAGCGGCGAGGCTTTTGCGGTGAGTTCAACGGAAGGGCCTATTTACAGGGTGAACCCTCAGTTTCTGCAGGACTTGCCGACAAACATTTTTGATTTGCAGGACAAGCGCCTTTTGGGAATCGAGGCGGGAGAAATTGCTTTACTGACAGTGAAAACAGACAAAATGAAATATGCGCTTATTCAGCAACACCAGACATGGGTGCTTGAGGACCAGCCTGACAAAGAACTCGACAAGCAGAAGGTGATCCTGTTTGTGAGTCGACTCGTCAATTTACCTGCCGAACTTCGTGTCACCGACATAAAAGAAAATCTCGCGGATTACGGACTTTTGTCCCCAACTGCCGAGTTTACCGCCATTGATACCAAGGGGAGAAAGCGCGGCCGCTTGATACTCGGGAGACGGGAGAGTGGGCTGGTCTATGCTATTGGTTCCGGCCTCCCAGGGGTCTATCAGGTTCGTTCAGCCATTCTCACCCACATCCCCGCAAAACAAACCCTTTTGGTCGAGAGCGAATAGAAATCTCTCTTTATTCTTTACTGCTGCTCCCTCGGGTTTTTTCCTCCTGCTCCATTTTGTGAAAAAATCGATCGGAATCCCCCCTGATTTCTTGTTCCTTAGATGAAGCTGCTTGGTCAGCTTTGGTCGTGCACCCTAACCCCCCAAGGAAACTCAAGAAAATCAAACCGACGCTCAGATGAAATACTGATTTCAAGATTGCCATAGCCGCCTCTCCTCACCAGAAGAAAAGTTTTCCGACTTAATATTGCCCCCACAACGCTAACCGGGAATTCATACCTATGGATGGCGTTTGGTTTATAATACTACACTGGTCAACCATCCAATAACCACGACTCCATGGGACCCCCCTTTAATCATGGAGACCATATTCCGATACTCTGTATAATCGGTTTCCACCGAGTCAAACCTACTGAATATGGGAATGCCTATAGGACTCGTGGAGTTTGACGGGTCAACGAGGGTTTTGCTACCGTTACTACCCCAATTAGAGAAAATACCTTGAGCATGGCTGTCCAATCCACTGCCACGAAAACTGGGGAAAGTTCAGAATCGGTCGCCTCTCTTCTCCGGACCATTCGCCACAAAGCTACCCTTCTCAGAATTGAAAGCATCCGCGCCACCACGGAGGCTGGAAGCGGTCACCCCACCAGTTGCTGCTCAGCCGCAGATATTGTGGCCACCCTCTTTTTCGGGGTGATGCGGTATAATCCACAGGACCCCAAATACCCGGGAAACGACCGTTTTATTCTCTCTAAAGGCCACGCCGCTCCGCTCCTCTATGCCGCCTGGGCTGAAGCCGGATTGTTTGATAAATCCGAACTGGTCAAGTTGCGAACCCTGTCTTCGGACCTGGAAGGTCACCCCACTCCCCGGCTTTCCTTTGTTGACATTGCCACCGGTTCTTTAGGCCAAGGACTCTCAGCGGGAATAGGGATCGCCCTCAACGCCAAATTCCTCGACAAGGCCGATTATCGAACCTACGTTCTGTTAGGCGATGGAGAGTCAGTCGAAGGTTCCATTTGGGAGGCCGCGGAATTTGCAAGGCACAAACACTTAGACAACCTGTGCGCCATTGTCGACATCAACCGCCTGGGCCAGTCAGACCCCACAATCTTAGAGCATGACCTCCAGGCCTACCGTTCCCGTTGGCAAGGGTTTGGCTGGCATGCCCTTATCGTCGATGGCCATGACCCTGAGAGTCTGCTACAGGCCTTTCAGGATGCGTCACATCACCAAGGAAGCCCGACCGTGGTCCTAGCGAAAACATTCAAGGGAAAGGGAGTTCCCAACATTGAAGATCAGCCCAACTGGCACGGAAAGCCCCTCTCTTCTCAACAAGCACGAGAAGCTATTGAACTCCTGACTCGCAACTTGGATGGGAATCCACCAGTAATTGATATTCTTAAACCGAATGCTCCACCGATTCATCCTACAGACACTCGACCACTTGCTCCTCCACCCTATCAATTAACCGATTCTGTCGCGACCCGGGAAGCTTTCGGGGCTGCCCTGGCAGCCCTAGGCGAGGTCAACCCCCTGGTTGTCACATTGGATGCCGATGTAAAAAATTCAACATTCACAGATAAATTTGCTGATCGTTTCCCGGATCGATTTTTTGAAAATTTCATTGCGGAACAAAACATGGTGGGCGTTGCCTCAGGCATGGCGGCATGCGGGAAAATCCCCTTTGCTGCCACCTTCGCCTGTTTTCTGACGCGAGCCTATGACTTCATTCGAATGGCTGCCATCAGTCACGCCAACATCAAACTGATGGGATCCCATGCCGGCGTGAGTATCGGCGAAGATGGTCCCTCCCAAATGGGGCTGGAAGACATTGCGATGATGGCCACCCAACCGGGAGTCGTCGTGCTGTATCCCTCCGACGCCATGTGTACCTACCGATTAGTGGAGGAGGCAGCCAACCATCATGGTATGGTCTATATTCGGACTAGCCGTCCTAAAACCCCGGTCCTTTATTCCAATGAAGAATCCTTCCCCATTGGAGGATCCAAGGTGTTACGTCAAAGCTCAGGGGACCGTCTCACCATAGTGACCGCTGGCGTGACGCTGTTTGAGGCTCTCAAAGCCCATGAGGAACTTCAAACCATCGGGATCCCCACCAGAATCATCGACTTATACAGCATCGTTCCCATTGATACGACGACCCTTCAGGACTGCGCTCGCGCCACCGGGAACCGAGTTCTCACCGTTGAAGACCACTACGCCCATGGTGGCCTTGGAGACGCCGTGATCAGTGCCCTTGCCGGTGAAGGCGTTCGCGTACGGAAACTCGCTGTCCGTGAAATCCCCCACAGCGGAAAACCTACCGAATTACTTGACCGGTATGGATTGAGTGCCCGAGCTATCGTGGAGGCCGCCAAGCAATTGGTCTGAACCCCTTCCTCTTTGCTCAAGACCAGGTTCCTGCCCACCTTGCAACCTACTTCCCTCCCGCCACCCTCAACGGGAATATTCAAGTGATCCCTCTTCCCATATCCTGGACAAGGAGTGTGGCGCCCAAATCGACCGCGCTAGTGATGGTTGATGAGAGACCTTGGGATCGCTTCGGTGGGAAAACACGCGGGTAAAACTCTGCCCTGGAGAGGCGCCAGCGACAGGAAATTAATCTAAGGCTAGATGAACTTTAAGCCGAGCCCATAGGCCCTTTAATAAAAGAATTTGAATTCCTCTCTCGTTAAGATGGGTTCGGAGCCATAAAGACGAGCACGCGAAGCCGGACACTGGAATGATTCACCACACCATGTTCCTCCCCAGCAGGGGCCAAAGTCCCTTGGCCAGGGCCCAACACTTGTTCTTGGTCCCCAACTCGAAAAGTGCCCTGCCCATCTAGAACCATGTAGACTTTATCCTGGTCGGCATGAACATGCCCCTTTTGCTCCTGACCAGGTTCAAAGCAATATACATCACAAAAAAATCTCGATGTCTGGAAAAGATTGTGCTTTTTGAGCTTCTCTCCCGAGAATTCCTGAAAATCCGCTAAACTGACCACTTTCATATCCCACGCCTCCTATTGGTTCCTGGATCGGATCCTTTTCTTTCAAGCTTCTATAGGAAAATCACTTGCTGGACAGCTTCAATTGTTCATTGCGCCCTTTCTGCCAATTTTCCTAATAATTGATTCCACTGGCACGAGATGGCGAGTCATGCCTAATTCTTGGGGTGGAATCCCTAGCGCCAGACCAATAAGCTGGGGAAGGTGCAAGATCGGCAAATCCAAGTTGGTCTGGACAGCTCGCCCGGCTCGTTCCTGATATATATCCAAGCTCATGTGGCAAAGAGGACAGGGGGTCACCATAAAATCAGCTCCCTCGTCCTTGGCCTCCTTCAGGTTTTTCCCGCCCATTGCGACGGCAATAGCCTCTTTCTCCAGAATAATGGGAAATCCACAGCATTTGGTGCGCCCCCCGTACAATACAGGCTCTCCTCCAACCGCACGAATAACTTTTTCCAAAGAGGTAGGATTTTCTGGGTCATCGAACCCCAAATGCCACGATGGGCGAAGGATGTAACAGCCATAGAATGGTGCAATCTGGAAACCGCTCAGAGGGACCTTAATTCTTTCCGATAGGCGCCTGACCCCAATTTCTTTGACCACAATCCAAAGGAGATGCTTGACCTGGACCCCCCCCGAATATTCCAATCCCTCCGATTTCAAAACTCGATTGATTCGGTCCAATAAACCGGGATCTTCCTTCAGCCGTTTATTGGCCGGACCCATGATGCCTTGGCAGGTCCCACAAATCGTCATGATATCCAAACCCAACCGCTCCGCCTGAGCAAAGGTTCTGGCATTTAAGGCCAGCGCCACCTCAGGGTCCTGCTCAGCCAACACCCCGGCTCCACAACAAGAAGCTGTCTCCAATTCCACCACCTCGATGCCCAGGATAGGAATAATCGCCAACGTCGATTGGTATAATTCAGGTGTGGCTCCCTTGGCAGCACAACCGGGATATAAAGCATATTTGAGTGTTTTCATGATCCGAAATTAATTATGTGAAAGGAAAAGGTGGTGTTTATATTGTAACAAAGGGGGAACCGCCACCCAATACACAGTCTGACCAGGAATTCGCTCTTTCCTCCCCTGAGCCTAACACCTCTCCTCCAACAATGGGCCTTGAAAAGCTGAGACTTTGAGCCATGGCCCAAGGCAGTTTGATTTTCCTATGTTGAACACTCCACGGCATCATGTTAGCCTGCAACCGAGTGAGGGAATTGACTTCCAGTTTTCCACATTGGTGAAGGAGGAAAATACTCTTCCATCCTTTGTCAAACAAAGCTTGGACGGATTAACAATGGGAATATCCTTCGTTTCATAGGCCATGAAGGAGCTATTAATGAAAATACACAATTTATTCATGATAACAATTCTGGGATGGGTCCTACTGTTTTCCGCCTCCTCCGATTGCTTTGGAGGCACAGACAAATTACCCGGAGAGTATCGGACCATTGATGAACCCTCAATTCATGAACCCGGAAAGGTCATCCTTCTTGAATTTGCAGACTTCTACTGTCCCCATTGCCATATGTTTGAACAGACCGTGGTCTCCAAGCTTAAGAAAGAATTCGGGAACCATTTGAAGGTTCGATTTGTCGGTTTTCCAGTGATACGAGGAAAACTTCCGACTGCCTTTGAAATGTACGAGCAGGCCAGAAAAATGGGAAAAGGCCAAGAAATGAAGCGGGTGCTTTTTCGGACCATTCACCATGAAAAAATCCAAATCCTGGACAAAAGGCTGCGAGTCTTTCTCATACGGGAAGTCGGCCTGGACGTTGAAAAATTTGAAAAAGGTCTTGCGAGCGGACAACCCTACAAAGCCCTTGAGGAAGGCAAAGCTTGGGGCGAGCGAATCGGGGTGACCCACACACCCACGGTGGTCCTCAATGGAAATATTCGTGTGGACAATCTGGACGTAGAAAACCTCAGGACTCTTATCAGGGGAATACTGAAAAAAGAGAAAGCTGGCTAAAAATCAGATTTCCCCCCTTCAGACCTCTGGGCCACAAATAGATCCTCTCGCTCTACTTTCAGGCCAAAAAAACACTTGAAAAATCCTCGTCCACGAGGGAGGAAGAGTCAAACTTCCTTCCTCATCCTTACTCTAAGCGGACAAGTTGAAAAATGGGTTTGCATCCCTCTCCAAGCCCGAAATAGCACTTCACCAGGACCCCTTTCGCCCCTCCCCATTTCCCATTTTTGAGTCATTGATTGAGACCACTCGTGTCCTGGTATAATGATATCTCAGGCACCCGGTGCGCTTCCCGAGCCATGTAAGTAATAGGGAGCGGCAGCTCCTCAGAACTGTGCTCGTTAAATCCAATTGGTAAAGCTGGAGGAGACCCCAATGGCCAGAAAGAAGCCCAACAAATCCCCATTGCCCGAAGTGGAAACCCTCCTTGAGGGGATGCAAGACCTCCTGACCGACGAATATGGAAACCCTCTCCCTCCCCAACATCCCCATGTCCAAAAGCTCTCCAATCTCCTACAGCGAATCAATGCCACCCATGGAGAGGCTGGAGAGAGCGAATTTCCAGAGTCACCTCAAGGCACTGCTTGATTGAGGTAAAGGTACTAAGCCGCCCGGGCGATTTTCGAGTGAGTTTCCCTTCCCATAAATTCAGCAGGATGCAATTCCCAAGTATTCTTAGGGCGAAGTGGGCATGTACTAGTAAAGTGATAATTGAGATGTATTGGCACTTTTTTGAGGGTCCCATCTAGCTTTTGTTTGCCATCTCGATGATCCTAACCCAGAAGCTCAACCGGCAACCCAGTTGCAACCCGCCCTTGAGGATGGTTCACTAATAAGCGTATAAGTAGGCGATTTTTCTGAGAAACTAAAACACGGAGAGGTGGGTGAGCGGCTCAAACCAACGGTTTGCTAAACCGTCGCAGGGCTAATACTCTGCCGCGGGTTCAAATCCCGCCCTCTCCGCCAAATCATAGACTAATGATGGGAATCCTTGAATGAACCCTTCCCCTGAATGTGGAGTGGGGACAGGCGGGATTTGAACAGGGGGTTTTGAAGGGGTGTTCCCCCTTCACGGG
>JACZVJ010000042.1 GCA_022572725.1 Nitrospinota bacterium
GTCGTTGCGCCTGGCCAGCGCGAAGGCGATGCGCCGGTCCGGCGTCAGCGCCAGCCGGTTGCCCTCGGCGTCGTGCACGGCATAGAGCCTGGCCGTGGTACCGCGCAGCTCGTCCGGCAACTCGTCCGGGGTCACTTCGCGGACATAGACGATGGGCTGGCCGTCCGGTTCGGTGAACGGGTTCTTGTTCATGCCTGTCACTCCTCATGCTTGCCCTGACGGCTCCGCCCCAGGGCGTGGGGGGCGGCCGTCACTCCACAGTGTCTATCCTGATCGTCCGCACCACCGTCTCCGGCTTGCGGCGGATCAGGTCGATATGCAGCAGGCCACAATCCAGGCTGGCGCCGGCGACCTCGATCTGCTCGGCCAGCACGAAGCTGCGCTGGAACGACCGTGCGGCGATGCCGCGATGCAGGAAGGCGCGCTCATCCGCGTCATCGCCCTGCCGGCCGCGGATGATGAGTTGCTGCTCCTCGACGGTGATCGACAGGTCGGCCTCGGCGAACCCGGCGACCGCCAGGGTGATGCGGTAGGCATCCTCGCCATGCCGCTCGATATTGAACGGCGGATAGCCGTCCGCCCCGGCCTTCGTCATGCGCTCGACCAGACGGTCGAACTGCTCGAAGCCGAGCAGGAAAGGCTGTGAGGTAAAGGATATTCGTGACATGTGCGACCGTCCTCTGAGCCAAGCGACGTCATCCGCGGGCCCGCCAGGCAGCACCCGCCTAGGCAGGCATATGGGGCGGGCAGCGGCGCCATGCAATAGCGCGCCGCCTCGGTAGGGCGGACATGATTGTCCGCCCTGGCCGGCGGAGCCGGCCGGAACGCGAGCGGGTTTCGCGCGGTTGGACGGTTTGATGGAATCGTTCGACAAGGCTTGTCCTGCCGTACCGACTGGTGCTTTAACTTGCGCGAGGAGCGGGAGCTGGGCCGGGCCGACGTGAGAGTGAATGCGCCTATCTACCGGACCGGAAACGACCCTGCGTAAAGAGATCATCGCGACATGGCTACCTCCCCGATCAGGCCCCCGATCAGGCCCCCGATCAGATTGGGCGTCGATATCGGCGGCACGTTTACCGACGTGGTGCTGGAGGCGGGGGCGACGCTGACTTCGGTCAAGGTGCTGACCACCCATGCCGCACCCGAGGACGCCATCCTCGACGGCATCGCCCAGGACAATCGAAGCGGCTCTGCCGCCGAATCCATCCCCGACCAGGAGAGCCTGATCCTGGAGAACATAGTCCGGCTCGAGCGCGCCGTGACGCGACTCGAATCGACCCTCGAGCGGTCGGCGAAGTAAGGCTTGCCAATGACCCTGGTTCCCGGAATCGAGAAGGTATTGATCGCGAATCGAGGCGAAATCGCCATGCGGGTTATTCGTGCCTGCCGGGAATTAAATATTGCGACCGCCGCGATCTACGCCGAAAGTGATGCGAAAGCCATCTATGTGAAAAAGGCCAATGAAGCCTATCTCGTCGGCCCCGGCCCAGTCCAAGGGTTCCTGGATGCCCAACAGATCGTCAATTTGGCAAAACGAATTGGCGCGGATGCCATTCATCCTGGCTATGGGTTTCTAGCCGAAAACGCGGAATTTGCCCATCTCTGTCAGCAGGCTGGCATCACCTTTATTGGGCCCTCTCCCCAAACTCTGGAACTGCTTGGAGATAAAATCAAAGCCCGTGCGTTGGCCAAGAAAGTCGGCGTGCCGGTTGTTCCCGGAACGGATGGTCCGGTTGGAAGCCTGGAGGAAGCGCTGCAATTTTGTCGTTCAGCGGGATACCCGGTCATGGTCAAAGCCAGCGCCGGGGGAGGGGGTCGTGGCCTGCGTGTGGTCCGGTCGGATCAGGACCTCGAGGATGCCATGGAATCAGGGGCACGCGAGGCCCACGCGGCGTTTGGAAATGCGGAACTGTTCATCGAAAAATATATCGAACGGGCACACCACATTGAGTTTCAACTTCTGGCTGATACCGATGGGTATGTCGTTCACCTGGGTGAACGGGATTGCTCCATTCAACGCCGGCACCAAAAACTGATTGAAATCGCGCCTTCCCTCGTATTGACCCCCCGTCTCCGGGCAGAGATGGGTGAGGCGGCGATCGCGTTGGCCCGAGCCGCTCAATTTCACAATGCCGGCACCGTGGAATTCTTGCTTGATCAAGACAGCCGATTCTACTTCATTGAAATGAATCCCCGGATTCAGGTGGAACATACGGTGACGGAGCAAATCACCGCCGTCGACATCGTGCAGGCGCAAATTTGGATCGCTGCGGGGCGGCCCCTCGTCTTCGGCCAGCATGAGATTACGCTTCAAGGCTACGCCATCCAGTGCCGCATCAATGCTGAAGACCCACAAAATGGGTTCAGACCGTCCTCGGGAAAAATTACCGCGTACCTCTCTCCGGGTGGAGTGGGTGTGCGTATTGACGGTGCCGTCTACAAGGACTACACCGTTCCGCCTTTTTACGATGCTCTCCTCGCCAAGCTCACCGTACGGGGCCGGACATGGGATGAAACCGTCAGGCGGACCCATCGTTCACTTGAAGAATTCGTGCTTCGGGGCGTGAAGACGACCATCCCCTTTATGATGGGAATTATGGTGGAGCCGGACTTCCGGGCCGGCCGCTTTGACACCGGGTATCTTGATACTCACCCAGGCCTGTATGAATATGAGCAAATCCTCGAGCCGGAGGACCTTGTCGTCGCCGTCTCCGCCGCGATCGCCTCGTACGAGGGTTTGTAAGCGAGAGTAGGCATTTCAAAGAAAGCAGAGCGCCTCGAAACTGGGGACCCCCTTTTCTTCTTAATCACCTCGAACTAGAGCACGGTATGGCAAGCAAACGGCCGGCAACACCTAAACAGAAAAACAGGCTTCCAGCATCCAAGACGCGCCAAAGACCACGGCTGCCGGCATGGGAGATGGAACCTTCTCCCGCCAGGCGCCTCTTTATTACCGACGTGGCATTCCGCGATGGGCATCAATCCCTGTTGGCGACGCGCATGAGGACGGAGGATTTACTGCCAGTCGCGGCAGAACTGGACAAAGTAGGGTTTTGGTCGCTTGAGGTCTGGGGTGGAGCAACCTTTGACACCTGCTTGCGGTTTCTGAAGGAAGACCCCTGGGAACGACTCCGATCCTTTCGCGCCGCGATGCCGAACACCCGCCTTCAAATGCTTATCCGCGGACAGAACATCGTCGGCTACCGTCATTACGCCGACGACGTCCTAGAAAAATTTATTGAGCGATCCGCCGAACATGGCATCGATGTGTTTCGGATCTTCGATGCGCTGAACGATATCCGGAACATCAAACCCGCCATGCAGATGGTCAAACAATGCGGCAAGCATGTCGAAGCCACGATTTGCTACACCGTGAGTCCCGTCCACAGTTTGAACCACTTCGTCGAGCAGGCCAAACAGCTCGAGGACCTGGGGACCGACACGATCTGTATAAAGGACATGGCCGGGCTTCTCCCGCCCTTTGAAGCCTATGATTTGGTCAAACGGCTCAAGGGAGCGGTACGGGTTCCCATCCACCTTCACACCCATTACACCTCGGGAATGGCCTCCATGTCGTCGTTAATGGCGATCTTGGGAGGATTGGATATCTTAGACACCGCTATGTCGCCCCTGGCAGGCGGCACCTCGCATCCTCCAACGGAATCGATGATCGCGGCACTGCGAGAGACCCCGTACGATACCGGACTCGACCTGGCCCAGTTGGCTCCCATTGCGGAACAGCTCAGAACGGCTCGCAAGAAGTACCGTCAATTCGAAAGCGATTTCACGGGCGTGGACACCGATATTCTCCTCTCTCAGGTACCTGGGGGCATGCTGTCCAACCTTGCCACTCAACTGTCCCAGCAAAATGCCCTGGATAAAATCAAAGACGTGTTGAAAGAAATCCCTCGCGTGCGAAAGGAAATGGGCTATCCCCCGCTCGTGACGCCGACGAGCCAAATCGTCGGCACCCAGGCCACCCTGAATGTGATAACCGGCAAGCGATATAAAGTCATCACCAACGAAACCAAGAATTACTTTCGTGGCCTTTACGGCAAACCTCCCGGCACACTCGATTCCAAAATCCGCCACCAGTCCTTGGAAGGTGAGAAGCCCATCACCGGCAGACCAGCCGACAGTCTCGATCCTGAATTGGAAAAGGCGAAAGACGAGCTAGCCGACAAGACGCCTTCAATCGAAGATTTGATCTCCTATGCACTCTTCCCGTCGGTGGCCTTGCAATTTTTTGATGAACGGGAGCGCGGGGAACTCAAACCTGAATCATTTGAGCCATCACCCGGCAGTAGCCCAGCCGCGCATGAACTCCATCTTGCACCCATCGAGTTTAACGTCATCCTCCACGGGGAGTCCTACCACATTCGAGTCTCCGGGTCAGGCCCAACGGTGGAGGGCCGGAAACCCTACTACATTAAGGTGAATGACAAACTGGAAGAAGTGTACCTGGAACCCCTGCAGGAAGTTCTGGCTGGAGCACCCGAGACCACGGGCAAAACGGATAAGCCTTCCGGGACTCGCCCCAAGCCGACCAAACCCGGAGACATCGCCACACCCATGCCTGGCCGGGTCGTGAAGGTCTTAGTCGCCGAAGGGGAGAAGGTCAGGGCCGGGGATCCCGTACTGATCATTGAAGCCATGAAAATGGAAAATCGGGTCACCACCCCGATCAACGGCACCGTGAAATCCATTTTGGTGCAGGATGGGGACAGCGTGAAGGTCGATGAAACGCTCATCCAAGTGGAGTAAGCGGTGGCTTCGGCAGGCCGCCCTACCCTGGTCAGCGCGTTACTAATTTTTCTCTATTGGTTGACAGCCTGTACGAACACTCCACCTATTCCCCAAGACATCGATCTCTTCCAACGTGTCACGGTGAACACCGTCCTGGTGGACGGGCACCGGATGGCCTATGTGGACCTGGGCACAGGCCCACCCGTCATGCTCATCCACGGCTTCGGAGGGTCCATGTGGCAGTGGGAGCATCAACAGATCGCCCTGTCCGCACAGCACCGAGTCATCACGGTGGACCTGCTCGGCTCAGGCCTGTCCGACAAACCCGAGATCAACTACTCCCCGACCCACCTCATCAATTTTTTCCGGTCGTTCATGGAGGCCATCGGTGTCCAGAAAGCCGCGCTCATTGGCAATTCCATGGGGGCGGGATTAGCCATCGGAATGGCACTCACCTACCCCGAGCACGTCACCAAACTCGTCCTGATTGCTGGATTCCCCTCGGATCTCCGGAACAAGATTGCATCGCCGAAGTACAAAACTTTCATCAACTACCGTCCACCTGTATGGTTAGCCAATTTGGGGAACTTTTTCGCTGGGCGCTGGGCCACCAAATCGATGCTGAGTGAAGTGGTGTATAACCAAGACCTCTTGACCCCAGCGGTTATCGAACGATCCTACTGGAATCGATCGCAACCCGGGTTTCTTCAACCCTTGTATTCCATGTTGAATCATTTTGACGAATGGGAAACCATCTACGCAGTCCGTCTCCACGAAATTCGGCAGCCGACCTTAATCCTGTGGGGGGAGGAGGACAAGGTGTTACCCATCGCGGTGGGGCATGAACTCCACAAAACGATTCCAGGTTCCACGTTCCAGGAGATCGCCCAGACCGGGCACATCCCCCAATGGGAAAAGCCATCGGTGGTCAATCCCATCATCCTTCAATTTCTAGCCGAGCAGTAAATGGCTCGTGATTTTCTTTTTATACACAAGGACGTTAATCACCACACATTTTGTCATTCCCGCGAAAGCGGGAATCCAGGAAGGAACTGGATTCCGGGTCAAGCCCGGAATGACGAACAGGACAGAACTTATGTCCTCATGTATAGGAAAAATGGGAGCAGGAGTGAAAGGACAGAGGACCTCTGAATGCTCTGGGGAACCAGGATCACATTATAGACTAAGGAGGAAAAAACCATGCGTGGCAGAGCGTTACTGTACCCTATAGCAGTGCTCGCAATCACGGTCAGCGGGTTGGCCGGATGCGAAACAGGTGGAGATGGAACAGACTCAGGATTTACCTACAAACCTATTTCTGTCGCCGAGGGGACGGTGGCCGCCGGAGAAGGCTCCAGTGTGACCTTTGGTGGAGACGCCTTGGAACTGACAGGACCGGGCATTCAAATCGGGGACACCCTCCGATCGGTCAAGGTGGCCCGTTCGGATTTGTCGCTCCTGGATATTGCCGGCACGAAGGGAAAGGTGCGCATCATCAGCGTGGTCCCTTCCATTGACACCAAGGTATGCGAACAACAGACCCACTACCTCAGTGAAAAGAACCAGGGACTCGACGCGACCGTTGACCTGTACACCATCAGCGTGGACACCCCCTTCGCCCAAGGTCGGTTTGCCAAGGAAGCCAAAATCCAGAACGTGACTTTCTTATCCGATTTCCGGGGCGGAGAGTTTGGTCGAGCGCACGGCCTCTTACTCGAAGGGCCCCACCTTCTCGCTCGCGCGGTGATGGTCGTGGATCAACACAACGTGGTCCGATACCTGCAGGTGACTCCGGAGTTAGCCAACATGCCGGATATGGAAGCCGCGTTTGAGGCCGCGAGGTCGCTGGTCGATAAACCGGCACAATCGGAATCATGACATTTACTGAAACCTTACAGAACCTCGCCAAGCCCATCTGGGATGCCCAGTTTACACACCCCTTCGTCGTGGCGTTAGGGAAGGGCACCTTGCCCACGAGAAAATTTAAATATTACATCCTCCAGGATGCCCGGTACCTCGAAGAATTGGCGAGGGTCTTCGCCCTCGGGGCGCAACGGGCCGCCGACCCCGACACTGCCCTGCACTTTGCCCACTTGGTACAGGAAACCATCACCGTGGAACGGGGCCTTCACGAAAACTACGGGAAGCGGTGGAAGCTCACACCCCAAGCCATGCGGAGCACCCCGCTGGCACCCACCAATTTCGCATATACCCGGCACATGCGGAGCGTCGCCCAGCAGGGAACACTGTGTGAACTGACGGTTGTGGCGCTTCCCTGCGCGTGGGTCTATTGCGTCATCGGCCAACATCTCTTGAAGCGGGGTGAGCCCCGACCGAAACATCCGTATAGAGAGTGGCTCCTGATGTATGGCTCCCCCGAATTCGCCGAGGTAACACGCTGGATGCGAGCCCTCATCGACCGGGAGGCCAAGTCCGCCGGCAAGGCGGAAAAAGCGCGCATGATCGAGGCCTTCCTGATTAGCTCCCGGTACGAATGGATGTTCTGGGACATGGCCTGGCGGGAAGAGCGGTGGCCGGTGTAAACTGATGGATGGGGATTCCAGGGACAATCCCACGGCTGTCACACATTCAACCTGACTATCCCGTGTCCCTCACCCCATAGCGCACTTCACAACCGGCATGCCGCACACCAACCGCATGAAACACCTTTTCCTCTCCCTCGCATTCCTTGTGGGAAGGAACGATGATAAAGGGGAGCGAAGCCGACTGTACTCCACCATCGGCAACCAGGGCGGTTTTCTCTATCTTGTCGTCATGTTCTTCGTCGTCCTGATCGGCATTGGGCTCATGGCGGTCGGGCAGGAGTGGTCCGTGATCATGAAGCGGGACCGGGAGAAGGAGCTGGCCTTTCGAGGCACCCGGATCAAGGAAGCCATCGAGCGGTTCGTGGCCGATCACGAAGTCCTCAAAGGCACACGTCCCAACAAGTATCCGCTCAAACTGGAGGAGCTCACGAAAAAAGCCCCCAGGCGCTACTTGCCGGTGGTGTATAAGGACCCCATCACCGGCCAGGATTTTGAGCTCATCAAAGTAGGCAAAGATATTCGAGGCGTGCGCAGCACCAGCCTGGAGACCCCGATGGACCAGATGACCTTTAAAGGGGCCAGAACTTACCACGCCATCAAGTTCGAAGCGGCCCAACTAAAAAATTGCGGCCCCAATCCGCTGAACCCTCTCGCCCCCACCACTTGTGCACCGACGACCTCCCCATCCACCCAACCCGGCTCAACCACCAAAAAGAACTAAGGCAATTCGAGGATCAGGTGCAAATTAGGTGGGGTGTGGAGTGGGAGAATGTAGGGTGGGCAAGGCCCACCTTACACAAGTTTCAGAAAGGGGGACAGGCTACTTTTCTAAGCCCTTTTTCTCTTGTCAAAAGGTGCGTCAAATTATCATCGCACCTCATGGTATTCCCTCCTCTCTTGTTCCAATCTGGAAGTTTCGGTAGACTCATATTCATGCCGAAAGTGGTGCATCCCCATATCATGAGTCAGCCCGATGTGTGCGGCGGCAGTCCATGCGTCAAAGGCACGCGGATCACCGTTCGCACAATCGTGGTGTATGTCTTGCACCATGGGCTCGCTCCCGAGGACCTCCTCAGTTATTACCCGCATCTCTCTCTCGCCACCATTTACGATGCCCTGGCCTACTACTATGACAACCGCGAGGAACTTGACGCCGACATGGCTGCCAATGACACCCTCGACCCTCAAGCACTCCCCTCCTCGTAAATTGCTCACCCTCCAGGAATGAAGCTGTATCTGGATGAAAACATTCCGGTTATATTCTGCACCACACTGGCGGCGCATGGAGTGGATTGCCTGACTACACAACAAGCTGGACATCTCGGACTGTCCGATGTCCAACAACTGGCTTTTGCCACGACCGAAGGCCGAGCCCTGGTGACCTTCAACCGTAAAGACTTTCTCCCTCTCGTTCAGCAGTGGTAAGAATCCAACCGCACACACGCGGGACTCATCCTCTCAAAAGAATTGCCCGTCCCAGAATTGTTGCGCCGGTTCCGCCGATTTCTTCACCAGCATCAAACCGATGATCTCACCAACCTGGTCTTCTGGCTGTATCCTTAATCGCATTCAGCCGTCAGGTCAGAGTTGAAAGCTGTGTGCTGATAACTGAACGCTATTTCCCCCAACAGCAACACTGATGACGTCCATCCAGATGCGCCGGATCCCCCTCTTTGACAAAGAGAGGTGAGGGGAGATTTTCTCCCGGGCGCCTCGTGTTCAGGCGACGCACGGGAGGCACATGGCCCCACCTCAAATCCCCCTTACCCCCCTTTTCTAAAGGGGGGGATTGTCAAGTGGGGGGTCCGTCTACCAGCTTTCAGCGATCAGTCTTCAGTTCAGAGCTGAACGCTGATAGCTGAAAGCTATTTCTCCAACAATGCCCCCGATGACGGCGAGGAGGACAGTGATTTGGATGCCGATGGTCAAGAGAAAGTAGCGGGAGAATTTGGCGTCAAGGGCGTTAATTCTGGTGTGGACTCGGTCGATGCGGTTGGGCAGTTCTTCCCGGAACCGATTGACCTTGTGGTCGAGGTGGATGACCAGGTCACGGAGTTCCCCCGAACCCCCGGGAATGTTCCTCAGTTTTTCCTTCCAGGGAGGCGACGCGTTCTTCGAGAGTGGGCATAGGATTCTTTTCCGTTGGAATCGGGGAATGAAGCAGGGCGGCAGGTGATGGCAATGTCAATATTCATGGCGGGATGGAGACTGGGCGGAAGGGTAGCGGCCCAACACCACATGGAAGGCTTCATAGCAACGCACTCCTCTGCTTCACCCGGTCTCGGCGCTGGCACGTAGCTTTCCTTAGCTCGTTTGTGGAATAGCCGTGAGCGCCGTTCCCCTTTATACTTGATCGCTTTTGTTCGGTCGCGGGTGAAAAGACAGCAAACAGGCAGTCGGAACAGAGCGTTCAGCCTTCAGCGATCAGCCGTCAGGTCAGAGCTGCAAGCTGAAGGCTGATAGTCGCAGGAGAACATGGTAGGGCGGGCATGGCCCGCCAATGTTCGGTGGGCACTGCCCACCCTACCTTTTTTTCACCAAGGAGGTTTCAATGATGCACAGCATGCGGAAATCAGTCAGCAGTCTTGCCGTCGGCGTGGGAGTCAGTCTTGGATTACTCGTGACGGGGGTGCAGGCGCAAAGCGGCAGTTTGGAGCCGCCGGGGTCGGCGGTGGATGGGAGTGGGGATCCGGTGCCGACGACGGAGACACAGCCGTCGTGGGATCAAGGGCTGCCGGCGGCTGAGCGGTTTGTGCGGGTGCTGCCCACCGCGGCGACGCCTGCGGGTGAGGCGGTGTTAGATAAAAATACCGGCCTGGTGTGGGAGCAGTCGCCGGATACCACGGTACATATTTGGGATAATAAATCTTCGATGCCAGTCGATGCGCGGCGGCGCTGTCTGCGCCGGGGGACCGGCGACCAGATGGGCTGGCGCCTGCCGTCGATACACGAGCTGGCGAGCCTGGTGGTTCCTGGTAATCCGGCTGGTGGTCCCGATCTCCCGGCTGACCATCCCTTTAGCGACGTCGGGTCGGACTATTGGTCGGCGACGACGAATGTTGATGATCCCACGCGTGCGTGGATCGTGAACTTCTCCAATGGCACCGTGTTCACCTTCGAAAAGCCGAACGATGTCTTGGTCTAGTGTGTCCGCGGTGGCTCACCCGGCCCTGATGCGTATTGAAGATTTGGTTATTTGAGTGATTTGGTGATTTAGGGGGTGCAGGGGGCGGGAGCTGAGTGCTGAGTGATGAATTGGGAGTTTTTTGTTTTAGAAGGTGTGCATTCCGCGTGCTGCGTTGTCCCCTGCTTGCAGGATGCAGCAGCCTTCAGCCTACAGCGCTCAGTCCGGATCTGAAGGCTGAAAGCTAAGGGCTGACAGCTAAATGCTGATCGCTGAAAGCTGACGGCTGATCGCTATTCCAACGCTCCCGCCCCCGGCCACGGCGCGGGTACGTAGCTTCCCCTAACTCGAATGCAGGATAGCTATTTGTGTCGTTCCCTTTTAAGCTTGACCCCTCTTGTTCGGGCACGGACAAAAAGACAGCAAACAGACAGCAGGAACAGGGCGGTCAGGGAAGAAGCGGTCAGCACACAGCCGTCAGGAAAATAGCCGTCAGCACTCAGCGGTCAGCAGGCAGGAAAAAGCGTTCAGCCTCCAGCGATCAGGAAAGGCATTGTTTCCATGCATCAGGCATGGAGGGAAGGGTGGAACAGGGTCCCCCTCTTACACTTGGGGAGCAATCAACGGAATGAGTATCTTGCGGATGGGATCGACGCCGAAATTGAGGTTCTCCAAGGTGGTTGCTCCGATCAGCACCAGATCGTTGGACTCCCCGCAGAGGACGACCGCCGGCGTGACTTCCTGGTCGATGCCGATTTCGACCGACGCCACCGGTTTGGAGGCAATTGGCCCGTTGGCATATTGGATCTTTCGAGTTCCAAAGGGGTCCACACCAATCTGCGCCAACAAGGAAGCGGGCACTTGGGTGAAATGGGCTCCTGTGTCAACCAACCCTTCCAACTGGAGGGCGCGAGTGGGATCACCTGGATTGCGCACGGTGAATTTCATGTGAAAGGTTCCCATGAATACATGATTGTAGGTGTCACACGAGCGGCCGTCAATGCCTAGCGAAAGAGCCGTCAGCACTCAGCGGTCAGGGAAGAAGCGGTCAGCACACAGCCGTCAGGTCAGAGCTGAAATCAGTCATCAGTCTTGCTGTCGGCTTGGGAGTCAGTCTTGGATTACTCGTCACGGCGGTTCAGGCGCAAAGTGGCAGTTTGGAGCCGCCGGGGTCGGCAGTGGATGGGGCAGGAGTGGTCCGTGATCATGAAGCGGGACCGGGAGAAGGAACTGGCCTTCCGGGGCAACCGGATCAAGGAAGCCATCGAGCGGTTCGTGGCTGACCACGAAGTCCTCAAAGGCACAAGTCCCAACCAGTATCCGCTCAAACTGGAGGAGCTCACGAAAAAATCCCCCAGGCGCTACTTGCCGGTGGTGTATAAAGATCCCATCACCGGCCAGGACTTTGAACTCATCAAAGTAGGAAAAGATATTCGAGGGGTGCGCAGCACCAGCCTGGAGACCCCGATGGACCAGATGACCTTTAAAGGGGCCAGAACCTACCACGCCATCAAGTTCGAAGCGGCTCAAGTAAAAAATTGCGGCCCAATCCGCTGAACCCCCTCGCCCCCACCACTTGTGCACCCACGACCTCCTCTCCCCCCCAGTCGGGACCACACCGCCCGGCTCAACACCCCAAAAGGTCTTCACCCATACCCCACTGTCCCCAACCAATACACAATACCTAGTATTGACAATCCCAACAGGCCACTATAAATTGGGCTACCCAATCAAACAATTCTTGGTCTGTTCATCGAAAAATAGAAAAAACCTGCTCCAGGTTTCCCTGGGAAACCTTACGGGTATCCTCGATCCTTACTAGGCGGTTTTTTGAACACCGGAATGGGTGGTCCGCACGAACCTAGAACCACCCTATCCTAGCCTCGGTTAAACCCGGGATCCGCCTCGCGGAACTTGGGACTGTGCCAGAGGAAAGAGTTTGGAGAGACAGGCGAAAGGAAACCTCAAAAAAATTTCCTAACTCACAAGGAGGAATGATAACAAATAGGGATTGGGGCCAAGGCAGCACATTCTTCATTGGCCTGGTCCCCCTTTCCGGAGAGGCGTTAATACTCCAGTCAAGGCTTTTCAGTCCCGAGTCGATGGGGTAAAGGGGGAACTCCACCAGCCTCTCTAGTTACTACGAGCAACTTTCCTGGGAAGGCGAAAATGCTTAAAAGGGAGCCCCACATGGCTCACTCCATTCGTTAGAACGAATCCAGAAGAATTTTAGTTATTCCTCCCGGTTCGGCTTCCTTCTTCGTATGTTAGGCAAATCTTTTTGGCTTTGAGGCAAAACCTACGGCAATTCTTATAGCAAGATAATACGATGTATAAGGCGGATGGAACCGGGAATGACTTTTGCCACCAGGACCGTAAGGTTTGGGGTTCCAAAGGCCAGAGGTCACCCGAGGGCAGCCTTGCCGCTCATTGGCGAGGGATATCAGGGGTGCCGGGGTGGACCGACTGAGAGCAATGCCAATCTTGCTCCAGAGCCCTCCGGCGGACAACCGTTGACACACACCTCACACAGCCCTCCTCGGCTCCCAATTCAACCAATCCCATAGGAAATTATGAGACGACACCCAGCCACTACCGTGCTCATCCTCTGGTTGTGGGTATTGATTTTGACTGCCTGCTCGACCACCACTCCGGAATTGCGCCTTGCTCAAGAACTGGAGGAGCAGCAAAACTGGGACCGTGCCGTTGCCGCCTACCGGGAAGCCCTGAGACAAGACCCGTTAAACGAAGACCTTGCGGAGAAACTCACCATGGTAAAAACCCGGGCGGCCCAATTCCATTTTCAGAGGGGACGTCAATTTCTCAAAAACAAGAGGCTTCCTGAGGCCCTTCAAGAGTTTCAAATCGCTATCGGCCTCAATCCGGTCAAGCTGGAACATCACGCCGCACTGGGCGACGCCATACGGTTGCGTGACGCCCGGCGTGCGCTCCAGCACGGTGAAAAGCTTGTTAACCTAGGACGGCTCGAGGAAGCCATGGCCGCCTACGAAGGAGCGATCGAACTGGACCCCACTCTCACCCAGGCCCTTGAAGGCATTACTGCCCTTGCCCTGGAGCAAAAGGCCAGAAAGACCATAGGCGGCACGGCGGAGGCGGTGACCCTTCGGTTTCAGAACACCCGTCTCAAACAAGTGTTCGAAATCCTCGCCCGCACCGCCAACCTTAACATTATGTTCGAGAAGGACGTCCGAGACGACCTCGTGACGATTTTTACCAAAAATACGCCGTTTGATGAGGCCTTGAATCTCATTCTCATCACCAACCAGTTATTTGCTCGACGAGTCGCCCCCAACACCCTGCTTATCATTCCCGACACCAAGCAAAAACGACAGCAGTACCAGGACCTCATGATCCGCACATTTTATCTGTCCAATGCCAAAGCCAAAGACACGGCCAATCTCCTTCGGACCATTCTTGAAACCAAACGGGTCTATGTGAATGAAAAGTTAAACGCCGTGGTGATTCGCGATCAGCCGGCAAAGCTTTTCCTGGCCGAACAAATTATTCTGGCCAATGATCGGCCAGATTCTGAAGTGGTACTCGATGTGGAAGTGCTGGAAGTCACCCGACGAGAACAAGAAAAGCTTGGGTTGACCTTCGGGCAGGAGATTAGGGCCGGTTTTTTCCCTCCCGGCACCACGGCCTTTAGTACAGGACCACAAACATTCACGTATGAGCAACTGACAGGGTTGGGAACGGATGCTTTACTCTTCACTCTCCCCTCCAGCGTTCTCCTGGACTTTTTCAAAACCGAATCAGGAGCGAAAACGCTTGCCTCACCAAAACTCCGAGTGGGGAACAATCAAAAAGCCTCGATCAATGTCGGGGATAAGCAACCCATTCTGCTGTCAACCACGAACGTGGTCCCCGGGCAGGCCGCGACAGGAGCCCTTCCGACAACTTCAACAGTGACCTCCATTGAATTTAAGGACACGGGGATCAAGCTTAATCTCGAACCGACCATTCACTTAACGGGCGAAATCACCATTAAATTGAAAATCGAAATCACCAGTCTTGGCGAACTCGTCCAACTGCAAGCCGACCCACTCATCGAACAGTTTCGATTCGGCACCAGGAATGCCGAAACCACTCTTACCCTGAGAGACGGCGAAACCGTCGTGCTGGCCGGCCTGATCAGAGAGGATAACCGAAAAACCACCACCCCCATCCCGGGCCTCGATGATGTCCCTTTTATCAAAGACCTATTTTCTAAAGACATACAAAAACAAACCACAGAAATCATTATTGCCATTACCCCTCGGATTGTTCGCCACGTGAAAACGCCCAGCCCTGCCAAACAACTCCTTTGGTCTGGAACGGCGAATCACTTCGCAACCAAGCCCCTCTTTTCCGAACAACCAGCCATCCCTTTCCTCACTTCGCAAAATGGAACCAGGGGCATAACTCGCAATGGCAATGGAGCCCCAAAAGTCTCCACGGGGCAAGAAGGCATGGCTCCCCCCGCCCCACCCCAACCGGGCCAAAGACCTGCCACATTGCCTGATGGGGCTACCAGCCTTGCCAAGATCGCTTTGGACCCCTCGGAGATTTCCACAGGAGTGGGGCAAACGGTTAAAGTCGCCCTCAAAGCTCAAGCCTTACCGAAAGTACAGCAGGCCCGGATGACTCTGACCTACAACCCCAAGGTCCTCGAATTCACTCAAGTTCTCCCAGGTACTTTCTTCCCCCCAGGTGACTCCGGGCCTGCCATGACCGTCTCGGCGGTCCCAGGCGCTGGCAAGATCGTGGTACAATTGGGTCGGAAGGGAAAATTTGCGAGTGGGGACGGACTTCTGGCCACAGTGGTGTTCAAGACCAAGGCGAAGGGAAGTTCCCCACTTGTGATCAGGCAGTCTAACCTTATGGGGGAAACGGGCCAATCATTTTCTATTACGGTCCAACATGGAATCATCCGGGTTGACTGAGCCATGAGGAGGGGGCATCACGGGGTCACCATGATTGAACTCCTGATTACCCTGGGGATTATTTTGATCTTGGCTTCGATTGCTTTCCCATTATCAAAGGTGAGCGTGAAGCGATCCAAGGAGTTAGAGTTGCGCCAGACGTTACGTACATTTCGAACCGCGATTGACAATTTTCGACGCGATTGGGCCCGTGATGGGAGTATTCTCCTCGGTCCACTCTGTGTGAAAAACCAAGTGTCGTGCAAAGAGCACACGAGCATTACCGGATATCCCAAGACGTTAGATGATCTCCTGGGCCTCGAATTGAGCGGGGCCGAGGCCACTCTCCAAGAGGAAAACCCCATTCGTCGATACCTCCGAAGGGTTCCCATCGACCCGATGACAGACACACAAGAATGGGGGCTTCGGTGCTATCAAGATGAGGCAGACGTGGAGGACTGGTGCGGAGAGGATGTCTTCGATGTCCACACCAAAAGTACCCGAACAGCCATCAACGGGACCAGGTACCGGGATTGGTAGTGGACCCTTCGTCCCACAACACGCACACCGGCTACACCCTGCTGGAATTGATGATTGTGGTGGCCATTGCCGGAATTCTGGTCACCTTAGCCGTCCCCTCCTTCCAGAGGTCCGCCGTCAAAGCCAGGGAGGCTGCCCTCAAACAAAACCTTTTTACCCTGCGAACGGTGATGGATCAGCATTATGCCGATCATGGGGTGTATCCCCCAACTCTTGAGGCACTTGTCGAATCCGGGTATCTCCGGGAAATCCCGATGGATCCGTTTACAAAATCCCCGGACACCTGGCAGACGACCATAGAGGAGGAAGAGGAGGAGGGAGAACTAGGTGGGATTTGGGATGTGCATAGCGGCAGCGATCTCGTGGCCTTAAATGGCACTCCATACAATGAATGGTGACCCGATGAGGGAGACCTATTCCTCCAATGCCGGTCTCGACTTCTTGGCTCAATCCAGTCATGCCGGGGTCGGGAGATGGACTTCGGGAATTGCAGGCTTGCCGGAAAACCAATCCGGCTTTAAAATCAGGATAGCCACGACAATTTCGCTTTCTCGGTACGATCAGGGTATCAGGAATTTTCTCACCCCCTTTAAGACGTATGATGCCGAATAACAGAATTTTGTACTCGACCATGAGGGTGTTGGGATGCGTGATGCTCATCAGCGGCTGTAGTCACCAACCGAAAACGAGCCCTTCCATCATGATTGACCCTCCCGAATCATCGAATACCGCACTGATCCTCGAAGCGAGGGCTGAGGTGGAGGAACTCCGGGCGGCTTTGGCTTCCGAGCGAATCCAAACGGCCAAGCAAGCTGCCGAAGTTCAAGCAGCTCAGCAGGAGGCCTCGGCTCTGCGGGACCGGGAAGCCAAATACGTACAGAGAATCGCCAGCTTGAAGGCTGAGCTCGATACCCTTAAAACAGAACGCGATCAAATAC
Source organism: Nitrospinota bacterium (assembly GCA_022572725.1). Classification (GTDB taxonomy): domain Bacteria; phylum Nitrospirota; class Nitrospiria; order Nitrospirales; family UBA8639; genus JACZVJ01. The sequence goes on from JACZVJ010000042.1 coordinate 16,820, forward strand.
GCGAGGAGAACGCTGCACTCCGTGGAAAGGTGGCCAGTCTTCCGGAACTTCTTCAACTCATGGCGGAAATCAGAACCGTGAAATCCTCAATTAACGGCGTGGTTTCCTCCCTCAAAACTCTCAAAGCGAAGTTAGGCAATTCCAAAGGGACGACGATCACTGTGAAACGCGGGGACACCCTGTGGCACCTCTCACGAATGCATGGAACCACCGTCAAACACCTTAAGGAAATCAATGGGTTGCACAGCGATCGCATTATCGCTGGCCAGCAACTCCAGATTCCTTTAACCCGTCCTCCGGGAGACCTGAGTGGTCTCGCCGGCCTTCCTCCTTTTAAACCTTGACAGAGGCTTTCATGCCACAATTTCGCTACAGAGCCGCCCGGCCAGATGGCACCATCCTACAAGACCGAACCGAGGGGGTCAGTGAGATGGCCGTTCGAACCCAACTGGAAACCCAAGGCCTCTTTATTCTACACCTGGAGGGAGCCCGAGGTTGGGGGACTGCGTCCATCTCCATCAAACGAAGCGGTAGTCTCCCCCTTCGCGAGTTTTTGGTCTTTAACCAACAGTTCCTGGCCTTGGTCAAAGCCGGGCTTCCGATCCTAAAAATTTTCGATATTCTGACCGAGCGAGCGACGCATGGGGATTTCCAACAAGCCCACAACCATGTTCGAGAAGAAATCCGAGGAGGAGCCTCCATTTCTGCGGCCATGGCCTGCCAACCCAAGTACTTTTCAGATCTGTACCGTGCGACTATTCAATCCGGAGAACAGACGGGGAACCTCGTTGAGGTCCTTCAACGGTACATTGCCTATCTCAAACTCGTCATTGAAGTTCGAGAAAAAGTCACAAAAGCCCTGGCCTATCCCCTCTTCCTGGTCTTGGTGGGGTTCGGTGTGGTTGGCTTTTTGCTGGCCTATGTCATCCCAACCTTTGCGGAGGTGTATGAACAAAGCAATGCCGAACTCCCCCTTCCCACCCAACTCTTATTGGCGGCCATTGCACAGGCCGGAATTTGGGTGCCGTGGGTGATTGGCATCTCCGTTGGCATCGGCATTGTGCTCTACACTTGGGTGAAAACCCCCAACGGCCGAATGGCTTTCCACCGAATTTCGCTTCATTGGCCCCTAGTCGGGGATATCATATTGAAAAGCCAAATCATTCGGCTGTCGCGGACTCTCGCCACGATTCTCGCCGGCGGAATTCCTCTTCTGTCAGCGCTGAACATCACCGCCAATGCCATGACCAATCGAGTGTTTGCACAGGCATTAATCCAGGTCGCCTCACGTGTGAGGGAGGGAATGGGCCTGGGCGCCTCATTAAAGGCGGAAGCCTTTCTTCCGCGTATGACCATCGAAATGATCGAGGTGGGGGAACAAACAGGGTCGCTGGAAACCATGCTCCAGGAAGTCGCCGAATTTCATGAAGGCGAGCTGGATTTACAACTCAGCCAACTGACGACCTGGATCGAGCCGGTCTTGTTGCTTTTCATGGGTGTCATGGTGGGAGGGATTGTCATTATTATGTACCTCCCAATATTCCAATTAGCAGGAACGGTGTAACGAGGGGCAACGACCCATCATGGCCACGCCGGTGAAACGGGCTCCATTGGAAGAAATTTTAGTTAAGCGCAACCTGATGACGCACAGCCAACTTGAAGAATGTGGGCAACGAGCCAATGCTCATCATCAATCCCTCCGCGCGCGTATTCTGGAGGAAAGCCTCATCGAGGAGGAAGACCTTGCGAAAGCTCTCGCTGAACAATATGGCCTGGCCTTTGAACCACTCCATGATTTCCGGATTGATCCAGAATTTTTTGACACCATCCCGGTCGAATGGATGCATCGACAACCCTTTGCGCCCATTTCGGACCAGGATGGACTTCTTACCATCGCCGTTGTAGATCCCCAGGATCTTCGGGCGATCGATGAATTAGAGCTGCTTCTTGGCCGCGAGGTGCGTCTGGTGGTTTCCACCAGGTCTGCCATAGAGGAAACCCTCGCAGCCAGCGAAGGGAATAAACAAGTCCTGACCAGGATCGCAGCCGAACTCCATCCCGTGTTGGTCAAAGAGGATGAGAAAGGTGAAGAAATCCTCTCCGTCGAACGGATCACGAAGGACCAAAGCCCCGTGGTCAAACTCGTGGATACCATTATTCTCAGCGCCCTTCAAAAACATGCAAGCGATATTCACCTTGAAGCGAAGGAACGCGCGGTGGAAGTGAAATTCCGCATCGATGGCGTCCTGTACCAGGCCATCGAACCGTTAGCCAGTTCCCTCCATGCCCCACTCATCTCCAGATTGAAAATCATGTCAGAGCTTGACATCTCCGAGCACCGCATCCCCCAGGATGGCCGGTTCAAACTCCGAGTCGAAAAACGCACGGTGGATTTCAGGGTCTCAATCTTGCCAAGCGTGTTCGGGGAATCCGTCGTGATCCGGATCCTCGATAAAACCACCGTCGCCTCGGGAGCAGGTGGCCTTCGGCTGGATGCCCTTGGCTTCAACCCCGATGACCTTCGCCGTTTCCGCCGAGCCATCACCCGCCCTTATGGCATGATCCTGGTGACAGGGCCAACCGGAAGCGGAAAAACCACCACTCTGTATGGAGCCCTCAACGAGGTCCATACCTCGGAAGACAAAACCATTACCATAGAAGACCCTGTCGAATACGAACTGGACGGGGTCGTGCAAATTCCCGTCAATGAAAAAAAGGGCCTGACGTTTTCCCGAGGGCTTCGCTCAATTTTGCGGCATGATCCGGACAAAATTATGGTGGGAGAAATTCGAGACCAAGAAACCGCTCAAATCGCCATTCAATCCGCCCTGACAGGGCACCTCGTGTTCACCACTGTCCATGCCAACAATGCCTTTGATGTCATTACGCGATTCGTCAATTTGGGCATCGAACGGTATAATTTCGTCGCCTCCTTGAGCTGCATCCTCGCCCAACGCCTCGTCCGTGCCATTTGCCCATCGTGCAAAGTGCCTGTGGAAGCCAGCCCGGACCTCTGTCGAGATTTCGGGTTGGATTTCGAAAAGGCCAAGCCCTTCACTTTCTATGAAGGAAAGGGCTGCCCTGAATGCTTCGGTTTGGGTTATCGGGGAAGGCGGGCCATCACCGAGTTTCTGGATGTAAACGATTCAATCAAAGAAATGATCCTCGCCGGGCGATCGGCGTCCGAAATTCGAAACGCCGCCTTTTCCCAAGGCATGACCACCCTCCGACAAGCGGCGGTGCAAAAAGTTATCCGAGGAGAAACCACGTTGCGAGAGATTAACCGGGTAACCCCCATTGAAGACATCGAATGATCCTCCTTCCCTTCACTCGACCACGGACAGGCCTCCAAATTACCACCGACAAATTCTGCGTGGCTGATCTCCACCCAGGCTTTGGAAAAAGAGCCCTTCGGGGTTACCGCGAACATCCCCTTCCGGCAAACTTGATTCGTTTATCACCCGTTGAACCGAACATCTCCAACATGGAGCAGTTGGTCAACATTTTACAATCCTCTTTTCCTGGGAGCGCACGACCCCAATCGGTCGCCCTCTGCCTGCCCGATCTTTGCGCCCGTACCACGGTGTTTGAGTTTTCCTCTTTTCCAAGAAACAAAAAAGATTGCGAGGCTCTCATACGATGGCGGTTTCAAAAAGATTTGAACGTTTCCATCTCCAATTCACGCCTGTCCTACCGGGTCTATCACCCGAAGCGGGGGACCACCCCTGCGCGGGCTTCCGGACTTCCCATCCGAATTCTGGCTACGGCGGTTCGGGAGGACATCATTGAGTCGTACGAAGCCGCCTGCCTCCAATCTGGCCTCATCCCCGTTTCCATTGGCCTGGCGGGATTAGCCGTCTTTGATTTTTGTCGATCGGCAATGGAGGCGGCACTCCAAGCCAGGCCCCAGGGATCGAGTATGTCTCGCGAGGATACGGCCTTTCTTTACATAGCAGATTGGGGATTTTCATTCTTCCTCTTCCGGGAGGGCTGCCCGGTGTATCTTCGTGCCAAACCCTTCCGGCAATATCTTCCCTCCCCATTACCCCCGGCGATTTCCACCACTGACTCCAAGGACATTGCGCCATCACCACCTGAGAATCCCTTGGCTGACAATCAACCATCCTCCCTATTGAATACGGATTCCTCAGGAGAGCCTCAGCAGCCCCATACCCATCACGTCCTCGCAGCCACTGTCGTCAATGAAGTGTTGGCGACCTTGCAATTCTATTTCGAAACGATGGCGCCTACGGAACTTCCCCAGCACGCCCTCCCGCTTTTTCTTGCTGGGAGCCCCGACCCTGACACTGTTTTCCCGCTGATTGAAGAGTCCCTCCAACGGGAATTCCCTGAAGGTGGTCCCGGCCAACCCTGGATTACCCCTATTCCCCTTCTCCCCGAGAATCCGGCTCTCCCGAAGAAGGGTGTTGCTGCCTTGACTCAGTGGACCAGTGGGGCACTCTCAACCTTTGCAACCGCCACGATGAACTGATGTTGCGTCCTCGCCTGCATTGCTCCCTTACGGCACCCGGTATCCGGTTGGTGAGCGGGGCCCAGTGGATTCTGGTTCTCGCATCGGTGAGCTTTTTCATCCTGGCCGTTTGGGTCTTGTGGCACAGCCAAAGGATCGAAGCCAAAATTCTCAAGCGGGAAGAGGCCGTGGTCCACGCACAGGGGATGAATCAGCAATATCTTCAACAAGCCCGTTTGGAGGGATTTGATCTCTCCCCACAACGCATTGAAACCCTTCCCCAAGAAATCAGCTTTGCCAACCGCATCTCTTCTCACCAGGCCTTTTCGTGGACCCGGTTTCTCAGTGACCTTGAAACCGCCGTTCCTCTCAACATTTCAATGAAATCGGTGGTACCCAACTTTAGAGACGCCTCAATCGTATTGACTGGATCAGCAGATACCTTGGGCGACCTGACGGATCTGGTTGAGGGATTGGAAGAACATCCCACGTTCAACCACGTCATTCTGTCCAGCCACAAAATCAAAAAACCTAAAGAAAAAGAGCAGAAGACCCGTCAAAGAGATTATGTGGCCTTCAGCCTGAAAGTCACCTATAACCCGACATAGGTTGGGAAAAGGAAATTCACACTCTCTAGGAAAACTCCTATGACGATTCAGTTGGTGCTCCTGTCTCCCACAGCACGTCAGGCCTCGCGATTCATTCGGCCTTTGGCTGTTCTTGCGGCTGTAGCCTTGACCACTTCCTTGGGCCTCTACCTTCTCCTTTTGGTCCCCGCCCAAGGGCGGCTGACCCAGGCCAACACCACCTACGATTTACTCAGACAGCAACAGATCCGGCACCAAACAGCGCGAAAAGCCTTAGGAGAGCTCGCCAAAGTCTGGGAACAACTTCCCGCCCAAAGGGATTTCACCAGCTTCGGGATAGACATCGCCCAGCTTGCCCAAAAAAACAACGTCCGAATTCCTGGGATGGGTTATGACCTGGAACCTGCCAAGGACGGCCTTGCGGCAAAGGGGGCCATTTCTTTTGAAGCTTCAGGTGCCTATGAGGCCATCCGACATTTTATCTACCAGCTTGAAACCTCTGATTCCTATCTGTTTATTGAAAAGCTGACTGCAGGACGCTCAAAAAAACCGGATCGCGTGGCCTTTAAAATTCAGGTGGGGACCTATTTTAAACCCGCCCAGGGCAATTCACTCCAAGGAGCCGAAGATCTATGACCACTCGCATCAAATGGATCCTTCTAGGAGGACTTCTCTTGATTTGGGCCACGACCCTGTTTTTTGGTGTCCTGGAGGAAGAAGATCTCCAACAGGGCCCATTACAGTATAAAACTGGTCAAACAACCAGGGAAACAGGGTTAAAGGGCTCAGATCCGTCACTGGCTTTTATCAAGGCTACGTCCAGTGACCCTGTGACGTTTACTCAACCACGAAATATTTTCGCCCCCTTAGGCCAACAACGGGCCCAAAAACCTACACCAAAAGTTTCAAAAAAGCCTCCCCGTAAGGCCTCACCGAAAAGGGCTTTGGGCCGCAAACCTCCCTCGAGTCCATCCCCAGGGGATCTGGCTGCCCAGCAGGCTCGCCAGCAGCTTGCCCGTTTTCGCTTCCTTGGGTACCTCACCAAGGGCGGAGAGAGCCAGGTATTCTTAAGTAACGGTCAAGCCATTTACATTGGCAAACAAGGAGAAACCCTGGAAGGAGACATTCAGATCAAGTCCATCAAGCCCACCGAGGTTATTCTGTCAAAACCTCTGAAAAATTCCGGGACCACTGTCGAAGCCGCACTTCCACTGACAAAAGACAAGGGGGGGTCCTCATAGTTCTTGAATCGCCAAGGATTGATCAACCTCAAGGACATCCTCATCCTCTCATGACAGTTGTGTCCATGCACCACCTAGATCACGTGAAAGTCTCAGGCGACCTGGTGACTTGGCTCGGTGTATTCCTGCTTCTTGCCCTCCCCGACCTCAATCTCATCACACCCGGAAACGCGGATGCCGAAACGTTTCGGTGCCTAGACGAATCCGGATCGCCGGTGTTGACGGATAGCCCTGCCCAACTCAAAGACTGCACCCCGCTTCTTTCCAACGTCCCCGAACATCACGTGCCTCCTCCGTCCAAAGCTGGTGGGTCATTCACTCCATCTAGAGAACCTGCTGATTTTGAACCTGGTCCGCCCACGGGCCAAGAAGAACCGGAAGTCACAGACGAGGAATCGGAAGCGAATAGAACGGCGCAATCTTCTCCAACCATCACCGTTCCACTGACAAAAGTCGGGGGCTCGCTGGTCGTCCACGCTCAATTAAACGGCACGAAAGATGTCCAGCTCATCCTCGATACCGGCGCAACCATGACGGTCCTTTCCTACGATGTGGCCATTGAGTTGGGGGTATTGTCGGGTTCCGACAACAGCATCAATACCGTAAACACCGCTGGGGGCCAAGTCCAGGTGAACATGGCTCGCCTGGAGGAAATCCGGGTGGGATCAGCGAAAGCCAAGAATGTGGCCGTCGTCATCCATGATTTGCCGGACGGGTTGCCTCAGGTATCCGGGCTTCTGGGAATGTCCTTCTTGAGTCGGTTTCTCATCACCCTCGATTCCGACAAAGGGGTGTTGCATCTGAGCCCTCGCCAACGATCCAGGAGGTGACCAAGGCAGGATTCTACCCAGTCCTGCTCTTCCTCGGGGGAATGACCCAGTCAATCCCAGAACTTTTTCCCTTGGGGATCACTGGTTTCCTTATAGGACTTTGGAGTTCAATCGGAGAAAATGAGGACCGGAGCGAGCAGGATGTTGAAAAAGAATGCCCTGAGCATGGCCGAAGGGTCCGCCAGCTTTGTTCTCGACGCGTTTGGAGGCTCGACGTACCGAAACAGAGTACGCCTCTCGCCTCCTCGCATCCTGCGGCCGCGCTGGACGGCCTTTTTGACCATCCTGCGGGCTGTTCGGATGCCGCCCCTGACCTCCTAGAGTGCTGTGCGCCCCTGTGCCAAAAGGGTTTTTCAACAACTGGCTAGGATCAACCGGC
>JACZVJ010000002.1 GCA_022572725.1 Nitrospinota bacterium
TCCGAGATTAGATTGATCTACTACGGTTGCGCCGGATTTGGCCAGATTCTCCGATCCTTTTCGTTAAATAGGCCCCACTATTCGCCTCAAACGATCGAAAAATCTGACTCAAACCGACACAACCTCGTGACGATCACTAATCTCGGACAGCCTCCTAGGACGCTTGGCTGTATCCCTTACTCTTTTTAAACTCCGTAATGATCTCTTGTAATCGAGCGTTCAACTCATCATCGATTTTTTTCTTGGCCACAACGTCTTCCCGTACCGCCGGATGCTTTTCTTTAATAAAACCCAAAAGTCCTTGCTCGAACTCCCGGATCTTCTTCACCGGCACATCGTCAAGGAATCCATTGACCCCAGTAAAAATGGCCAGGACTTGATCGGCCACCGGGATGGGCTTGTACTGCTCCTGTTTTAGCAACTCCACCATGCGCGCTCCTCGGGCCAACTGGGCTTGGGTTGCTTTATCCAATTCGCTCCCAAATTGGGCAAAGGCTGCCATTTCCCGGTACTGGGCTAGATCCAACCGCAGGGTACCGGCCACCTGTTTCATGGTCTTGATCTGGGCAGCTCCACCCACGCGTGAGACCGACAACCCCACGTTAATCGCCGGGCGAATCCCTGAATAAAACAGGTCACTGGCCAAGTAGATTTGTCCATCGGTTATTGAAATCACGTTGGTGGGAATGTACGCGGACACGTCCCCGGCTTGGGTTTCGATGATGGGGAGAGCCGTCAGGCTGCCAGCACCTTTTTCATCGCTGAGTTTCGCGGCTCTCTCCAATAACCGGGAGTGAAGAAAGAACACATCCCCCGGGTAGGCTTCACGACCGGGTGGACGACGAAGGAGCAGCGACAGCTGGCGGTACGCGGTCGCATGTTTTGAAAGATCATCGTACACGATGAGGGCATGTTTCCCCCGATCCCGAAAGTACTCCCCCATAGTCACTCCGGCATAGGGCGCAAAATATTGGAGCGAGGCCGCATCACTCGCTGTAGCCGAAACAACCGTGGTGTAAGCCATTGCCCCATGGTCCTCAAGCGTTTTGACCACCCGGGCCACGGTGGACCGCTTTTGGCCAATGGCTACATAAAAACAATAAACATCCAGTCCCTTTTGATTGATGATGGTATCCACGGCAATGGCGGTTTTACCCGTCTGCCGGTCTCCGATGATCAGCTCCCGTTGGCCCCGCCCAATAGGAATCATCGTGTCAATGGCTTTTAGGCCGGTTTGCAACGGCTCACAGACCGATTGGCGGTCCACCACCCCGGGCGCTTTGACCTCAATCAACCGCATCTCACTTGTCTGAATCGGCCCCTTTCCGTCGAGGGGCTGCCCAACCGGATCGACCACACGCCCCACAAGGGCCTCTCCCACAGGGACTTCCGCGATGCGCCCAGTACGCTTGACGGGATCGCCTTCTCGAATCCCAACATCTTCCCCCAGGAGAACTACACCGACACTATCCTCTTCGAGGTTCAAGGCCACCCCGAACAAATTCCCTGGGAATTCCAGCAATTCCCCTGACATCGCCCCTTCAAGCCCATACACCCTGGCGATATTGTCCCCGACTTGAATGACATACCCGACCTCATTGACCTCGACACGCCGGTCGAATCCCTGTATTTTTTCCTGAATAATCGAACTGATTTCTTCAGCCTTAATTTGCATGCCTTACCCCTTTACGAGGAGGGCGCGTATCTTCTCTAACCGCCCCCGCACTGTACTGTCATACACTTTACTGCCTATTTGTACCTGAAGACCTGAGAGTAAGGATGAATCCGTTTGAAAAGTCATCTCCACCTCCCGATCAAGACAGGACTGCATACGCGCCTGCAATTCTCGTTGCGCGGCCGGGTCCAATGTCTTTGCAGACACGAGCGAAACCTGCTGTTTTCCCAGTTGTTGATCGGTTAGTTCCTGAAGAGCCTGGGCAATTTCGGGAAGGAGGCTCACGCGATTTTTTTTCAACACCTGCCCCAGGAAGCTCTTCACTTTTGGTGGGCAACCAGCACGTTCGCTGCAGGTCGTGAGGACGGCCGTCTTTTCTTCCAGTGTAAAGACGGGAGAAGCCAGAACATGTTTTAGTGCTGGTGATTCAGTCCATGCGGTAGATAAGGCAAAAAGGCCGGTTCGCGCCGACTCAAGGCTGGCCGGCTCAAGCAGATTAAACAGAGCCTTGGCATACCGCCGAGCAATGGAGCCTTTGGTCATCAGTTAAAGACGTTTGGACACAACACGAATGCCCGCCGACACGATCAAGACGCGGCACCGTAGCACGCGGGATTTGGAGTGTCAACCAGGAAGAAGGACTGTGGAGTTAATTGAATTCGCGGGCACAGGGGATTGAGTGTCCTCTAAGGTTGAATGAGTGCGGCTCGGGCTTCGCCTGGTACTAAAGCGCTGAATGATGCCTCCTCCAAGGACACGATCGCCCCGGTAAAAGACTGCCGATTGTCCAGGGCTTATCGCCCCCTGAGGAGCAGCAAATTGTACACGCAGGGTGTCTGGAGAAACCCGGTGGAGCTTCGCAGGCATGGAAGGGGAGGCATATCGAATCTTTACCTCCACCGTATCTTCATCATTGAGAAGGTGTTCATTAAAAAAATTCAAGTCAGCCACCATGCATTCCGACCGGAGTAATTCTTCAGGCGGTCCTAAAACCACAGCATCAGTCTCAGGAATGACCTCCTGGACGTACAATCGTCTCCCGGTAGCCAGACCTAAGCCCTTGCGCTGCCCTGGGGTATAAAAGGCGATTCCCTTGTGCTGCCCCAACAGTTGGCCTTCCCGGTCTATGAACGGGCCAGCCCTTTGAGCCTGTGGTGCCCGTTCCATTAAAAATTGGCGATAATCTCCCTGGGTCACAAAGCAAATTTCCTGGCTTTCTTTTAATTCCTCTGTGGGCAAGCCCATATCTTCGGCTCGCCGCCAGACTTTCTCCTTTTGTAATTCCCCCAAGGGAAAAAGAATGTGAGGAAGCCAAGATGGGGAAAGGCGATATAAAAAGTACGATTGGTCCTTTTTCTGGTCCACTCCTTTCAGAATTTCGAACCCCACCGATCCGACAGGTTGAATCCGTGCGTAATGCCCTGTGGCCAAAAAGTCACCGCCTAAATCCCGCGCAAGACGAAATAACGACCCAAACTTTACTCGCTCGTTACACCGGACACAGGGGTTCGGCGTGGTCCCATGGAGATATCCGGAAACAAAATCATCTACCACTCCCTTTCGGAAGGCCTCTCGCGTATCTACCACTTGATGTGGGATCCCCAGGAGCTTGGCTACATGTTTCGCTAAACCGACCTTGCAACACCCACGTTCCTGCCACCGCCTTGAAGAGGCAACCGCTTCATCCTCTTCTTCCCAGACCTGAAGGGTGATTCCATGGACATCATACCCCTGCTCCACAAGGAGTGCCGCCGCTACAGAGCTGTCCACTCCTCCACTCATGCCTAGGATGACTTTGGGTTGGGCCATGGTGTCTTTTACATTTCCTAGGAACGGAGCTTGTCTCGGTGGGAAGCTAAGTCGTGCACGTTTTCAAGGTTGGAGGGTTCCTGCTCTATCTCTTCAATTTGACTGATTCCCATGTCGCACAGCCCATGAAATAATACCCCTTCCTCCATCGAGAAGGATGGAGCATGGATGTCTCCAATCACCACCGCAGGTTTGAGGAGCTGGACTTTCTTCGTGGCCGTGATGTTCCCTTCAACTTTACCGCCGCACACAATGACACCACCGATAATCGTCCCCTTGATCACGGCGTGCTCCCCAATGATCAATGTGTCGCCGGTGGTAATTTCCCCTTCAAAATGCCCATCCACACGAACGGTCCCGTCAAAGTGGGCTGTACCCTTGAAGTCCACACCTTTCCCGAGAAAGGTATAATGTTCCTCATTAAAGACCGTTTCCTTCTTTTTATTATTTTTATCGCCCCACATAAACTTCTCCTCCACCTTTTAATCTACCGTAAAGGGCGCGACCTTGGAGCAAACGGTATCAAAACTTCTGCCTGTATACACAAGGAACCTTAGGTGGCTCTCTTCCTTCAATTATCAGCTAAGCGCTACACGACATTTACACCTTCATCAAAGGAACCCACAGGTTGCTCCTCACCAAATTGTGCATCACGGGCCACATGGGGTCCCATTTCGCAAGTCCCATTAAATATGACACCCTCTTCCATCGAGAGAGAGGGAGTTTTGAGGGAGCCATCCAGGACCCCCGGCGCCAAGAGTTGGATTTTTTCCCGCGCCACAATATCGCCAACAATTCGCCCTTGACAAACGATGGTACCAGCTTCGACCTTGGCGGAAATGGTTGCACCACGCCCCACCAACAAAACCCCGTCAGTGTGGATTTCCCCTTCCAGTTGGCCATCGATTCGAATTGTCCCTTGGTAACTGATCACTCCTTTGAATTCGACCCCCTCCCCGACAAAGGCACTCACATCATGGTTCCCCTCCAAAATTCGATCATGGGTTGATTGACCACGACGGTTTTCCGTCGAGGAATGCTCTCCGAGGGCATCATTGGCATTTTCAGATTCATTATTTCTTCCAAACATGGGGTCCCTCCTTAGATTTAGGTGTTGGCTGGCCAACCCTCGCCATTGATTTTACAGTTTCCCGCTCACATACTCGATCACCGTCAGGTAAGGTTTCCTTCACGTCTTGGCTATTTAGACTACCGCATTTTTAAGATAAAATCACCTCTACAATTCGTGACAGGTCATCCTTTGAAAAATAGCCTACCGCAATTTCCCCTCCTCGGCCGCGCGACCTGATCACGACCTTCGTGCCCAGCCGCTTCCGAAGCTCCTCCTCTACCTCAGGATAGGGATGACTTCCATTCTTAGGTCTGTGCCCTCGACTCTTTCTTTTCTCCCCATCCCTGAGCCTCACCAAAAGCTTTTCGGTATCCCGAACGGAAAGGTGGGTTTGAACAATCCGCCGGGCCAATTGCCTTTGAGCGTCCACTCCACGGGCGCCGAGGATGACCTTGGCATGGCCAAGGGTCAACTGGTCGGACTCGACCATCTTTTGAATCTCGGAAGGCAAGGTCAGAAGCCGGGAAACATTGGCTATGGAGGAACGATCCTTCCCCACGCGGTCAGAAAGGATTTCCTGAGTCAAGCCGAATTCTGTCATCAACCGTGAATAGGCTCGGGCCTCCTCCATAGGATTCAAATCTCTCCTTTGGATATTTTCCACTAAGGCTAAAAACATAGATTGGTCATCGCTGGAGGTACGGACAATGGCGGGCAATGTGGACAACTTTGCCATCTTGGCCGCACGAAATCGCCGTTCCCCCACAATGAGTTCAAAGAACCCATCTCCCGTTCGCCGTACCAGAACAGGCTGAAGAATCCCATTGTGCTTGATCGATTCGGCCAATTCCCTCAAATCCCCTTCCGTAAATTCCTTTCTCGGTTGATGCCGGTTCGGGAGGATCTGCTCAAGGGGAATCTGCTGGATAATCTGGCTAGGTGCCCCACCAACCTGATCACGAATGGGCAATAGGGCATCAAGTCCTTTACCTAGGGCTTTTTTCTCCATTGTTGAGGAACTCCTTTGCCAACTCGATGTAGGCCTGAGCACCAGCGGAGGTCGCATTGTAGACCACCCCAATTTGTCCATAACTCGGGGCCTCCGCCAAAGAAATATTCCGCGGTATCATGGCCTGGTAGACACTATCCTTAAAATACTTCCTTACTTCTTCTGAGACCTGCCTGGCCAAGGTCAGCCGCGAATCCCACATGGTTAACAGGATGCCCTCCAACTCAAGTCCCGGATTCAGAGTATCCCGAACTCGCTCCACACTGGTCATGAGCCTGCCCAAGCCTTCCATTGCATAATATTCACACTGAACCGGGACGAGAACGGAATGCGCGGCTACGAAGGCATTGATCGTGAGCAGTCCAAGCGCCGGTGGGCAATCAAGGATAATCACCTCATAGTTTTCAACGATGCTTTCCAGGCTGTCTTTTAGGGCCATTTCCCGGCCTTGAATGTTGGCCAGCTCGACCTCAGCTCCAACCAAATCAGCGCCGGATGGAAGAATGCTGAGATGGGAAAACCCAGTCGAAAGAATCACCTCACTAGGGGAGACCCTATTCATCAAGCAGTCATAAACAGTGGTGCAAGGTCGTTCAACTCCAACCCCGCTGGTGGCATTGGCCTGGGGATCCAAATCCACCAACAATACCGTCTTTTGTGAAAGGGCAAGGGCACCCGAGAGATTGACGGAGGTGGTGGTCTTTCCTACCCCGCCTTTCTGATTGGCAATGGCGACAATTTTTGCCATTGGATTTTGAGGAACGCCTAGAGAGCTATTGTTCCACGTGGAACGGTCGAACTTTCAGGGTCCCCGGAGGCAAGAATACCAAGCACCCGACTCCCAAACCCACAAGGCAAATCATACTCAATTTCCCGAATAAGGGAAAACCCAAAAAAATTCTGGGGCTTCTCTGCCGACTTCGCCTTGCACCACACGACCTGTCCCGATTCACCGAGGAGCGGTTTAAGATACGGCAAACAGGCGCTCAATCGCAACGCCTTAATGAGGGCTCGATCAAAACAGCCTTGACACTCTGGGAGCGTCGCGACTTCTTGAACCCTCTTGGTCCATACGAAGACGTCGGACAGTTTGAGGGTGCCAATTATGCTATGGAGAAAAGCGGCTTTTTTTAGGTTGGGTTCAATTAAGGTCAGTCTCACCCGAGGATAGGCAATTTTCAAGGGCACACCGGGAAAACCAGCTCCACTTCCAATATCGACAATTGAATCAGCCCTGAAAGGAGAAAGCGCCAGCCCACAGGCGAGGGAGTCGACAAACAGGCTCGCAATAATTTCGCCCTCTTCCTTGAGACCTATCAAATTGATTCTTTTGTTCCATTTGAGCAATTCCCTCAAGTAAACACTAAATTTACCTAAGGCCTCCTCGCTCAGCCCACAACCAACCTTTAAGGAACCCTGTCTCAATAGCTCTATGCTATCAGCGAACATGTCGATGTTCCACGTGGAACAAGGAAACACAAAAGGCTAGATTTAAACTTGGTTGAGGGCGACGACTTTTAGCGGAGTCTCCTTGTTGAGCCAGCTTTTAGATCAGAGAGGCGGATTTTCTTAGCTGATGATCTCGCTCTAAGACCACAAGGAGTAAGGATATCGCGGCTGGGGTTACTCCAGAAATACGGGAGGCTTGGCCGACCGAGGCCGGTCGAACCTTTGACAGCTTCTCCGCAACCTCTTTAGAAAACCCCCTCACCATTTCATAGGGAAAATCTAGAGGAATAGGCTTTGACTCAAGCTTTTGAAACCGGCCAACCTGTTGAAGTTGCCGCTTGATATAACCTTCATATTTTACAGCAACGCTTACTGCTTCTCGAATTTCTTCGTCAGTTTCTCCACTGGAATTTGTTAACTCCATGAGCATGTCATAGGATATCTCTGGCCGCTTGAGTATTTGGGCTAGTGTGAAATTGGGAGGAGGAGGATTCAATCCGTGGAAGGTCCAACGTTCTTCCAACTCCTCGTTCCAATTGGGTGAAGTCTTGTTCAGACGGGTGATTTCTTCATCAATGCGTTCTCGCTTTTTCAGAAACTTGGAATACATGGAGCCCGGTATGAGCCCAAGCCGAAAACCGGTGTCCATCAAGCGCATATCGGCATTATCTTCGCGCAGCAACAACCGATATTCAGCCCGCGAGGTGAACATCCTATAAGGTTCTCGGGCATCTTTTGTTATTAAGTCATCAATCAAAACCCCAATATACGCCTGGGAGCGATCAAGGATGAGAGGCGGTTCGCTTTTGACCTTCAGGGCGGCATTGATGCCGGCCATGATTCCCTGAGCTGCGGCCTCTTCATAACCGGACGTGCCATTGATCTGGCCCGCATGAAACAACCCTTCAACCGGCTTCGCCTCCAGGCTCGGATGAAGTTGCCGAGGCGGAAAATAATCATATTCAATGGCATATCCTGGCCTGAGCATCTTGGCTTGCTTCAGCCCTGGAATGGTTTTGAGTATTGCGGCTTGGACATCAACCGGCAAGCTGGTGGAGATTCCATTGGGATAAAAGGAGTCCGAATGCAACTCTTCCGGTTCAATAAACACCTGATGGCGCGACTTATTGGCAAATCGGACTACCTTATCTTCAATCGAGGGGCAATACCGTGGGCCGGTGGATTCAATGACTCCTGTATACATAGGGGAGCGGTTTAAATTCTCGCGAATGATAGAGTGGGTCGCCTCATTCGTGTAAGTCAAATGACAGGAAACCTGGGGATTCAGTATTTTTTGTGTTCGACAAGAAAAGGGCTTCGGAATGGGGTCACCGGGTTGGAGTTCCATGATATCAAAATCAATGGTATTCCGGTCTAATCGAGGAGGGGTTCCGGTTTTTAGGCGACCCACTTCAAACCCAAAGTCCTTCATGCAATCCGACAAACACTCCGCTGGGGCTTCTCCGGCCCTACCGGCGGGAAGATGATTTAACCCAATGTGAATCAACCCCTTTAAAAAGGTTCCAGAAGTCATGATCACCGCCCGAGCCTGAATGGTTTCGCCGGTGTTTGTCACAACTCCGGATACAGCTCCGTTCTTCGTGAGAATTCGGTCGACCGTGCCTCGGACAATTTCTAGTCCTGGTTGTTGGCGGAGGGTCTGCTGCATCGCTTGTCGGTACAGGCTTTTGTCACATTGAACCCTAAGGGCTCGAACAGCCGGCCCTTTTCGAGTATTGAGCATCCGAAACTGAATACCCGCCCGATCGGTGTTGTACCCCATCTCGCCGCCTAAGGCGTCGATTTCCTTTACCAAATGGCCCTTGGCTATCCCACCTACCGCCGGATTACAGGGCATCTGCGCAATTTTCTCTTCATCAATGGTTAACAGCAGAACTTGGCAGCCCATCCGAGCTCCCGCTAAGGCTGCCTCACACCCGGCGTGTCCTCCCCCGATCACAATGATATCTCGCTCAATTGCCATTAGCAGTTTTTTCCCCCTTCCATGAACTACTTCCCAATGCAAAATTCCTGAAATATACGGTCCAAAATATCCTCGTTGCTAGTGGCTCCAGTAATTTCACCTAAGTGTTCTAGGGCGGCACGAAGATCAAGAGCAATGAATTCACCAGAAAGCTGGTCTCCGATGGAATCGAGTGCATGGTCAAGGGCTTCTTTTACCAGCTTCAGAGCGCACTGGTGACGAAGTTTTGTGACAAGGGGCGAGCTCCCAGGTTCAAAGTCGGCATGGATGAAAAGAGCCTGAATCCGATCCCGAAGCTGATCCATCCCTTCCCCTGTCTTGGCTGATAGCCTCACGATCAGCCCGTCAAGGTCACTGTATTCCCCTTCACTTCCGGTCCCAAAGCTCCCGTTGGTCGGGAGAATAGCCCTAATTTCAGATTCCTCGGTTTGGCTCGGCAAATCACTTTTGTTCACAACGATCAGCCGCCTTTGTTGGGAATGGTCTTGAATTAAAGCCCGGTCCTTATCTGAAAACGCCACTGAACCATCCACGACAATCAACAACAGATCGGCTTGCATAATCGCCTCTTGGGTGCGGCGAATCCCTTCTCCCTCAAGGATGTCCACGGTCTCGCGAAGCCCGGCCGTGTCCACCAACCGGATCGGGATCCCACGCACATTCAACAATTCATCTAAAACATCCCGGGTGGTGCCGGGGATTTCCGAAACGATCGCCCGGTCTGTTCGTAAGAGGGCATTTAACAAGCTGGACTTCCCCACATTAGGACGCCCAATAATAGCCACCCGCGCCCCTTCTCGAATGATTCTTCCCTCTTCGAATGTGCTAAGCAATTGGTCCAGGTGGCCCTGTATTTCCCGAAGCGCTCCTTCCAATTCCTTAGTTTCTATAAAAGTAATGTCTTCCTCAACGAAGTCCATTCCTGCCTCAAGTTGGGCCAGGAGGTGGATTAACTGGTCCCGCATGCGATCAACCTCTTTGGATAAAGTTCCCCGCAATTGGGCTTGTGCAGCTTTAAGACTGCTGGTTGTGGTGGCCTGGATTGTATCCAGGACGGCTTCAGCTTGGGCTAGATCGAGTCGGCCGTTTAAAAAGGCCCGCTTGGTAAACTCTCCGGGATTGGCAAGCCGAGCCCCATGTCGGATCAGCGCTCCACAGGTGGTGTGAAGAACAAGAGGTCCTCCATGGGCATGAATTTCCACGACATCCTCTCCTGTGTAGGACCGAGGGGCTTTCATGACCACGACGAGGGCTTCGTCTATTGGACAAGACTCTCTCGAAGTTCCCCGGTTTTCCTGGGTATTCACGACAGGGAGGATATCACTTACATACAGGCTATGGCTCCTCGCACTTTCAAGGGGACGGCCACATCGAAGTTTGACAACTTGAGAAACAATGGCCAACGCTTGCTCACCACTGACCCTTATGATTCCAATGCCCCCCTCACCCAAAGGCGTTGCAACGGCACAAATCGTATCGTCGAGGAAATTCTTCATATTTAAGCCCGCGGCTCAGCCTTCTCAGACTTCTTGAGCTTTCCCTTTCCCCTTCTTATCTTGCCGATGCCCTGGCCATCTTCCTTGGCATTCGGAGAGGGCTCTTCAGCCTGAGTGGTCGGCTGCGAGAAAGTGGGCCGTTTAAGGATGAAACGGTCCGTTATGAATTGCTGGGCAATGGTAAGGACATTATTGGTGAACCAATACAGGACCAGGCCCGCTGGAAAGGTCAAGAAGAGAAAAGTCAGAAACACCGGAAGCATAAGCATCATCTTGGCTTGGGTGGGGTCCATTGTCGTAGGCATGATCTTTTGCTGCACGACCATGGAAACCCCCATCAATATTGGAAAAACGTAATAGGGATCCGGCACGGAAAGGTCCGAAATCCAGAGGATGAAGGGGGCCTGCCTCATTTCTACCGTCATGTACAAAATATTAAACAGCGAAATGAAAAACGGCATTTGTACTAACATGGGGAGACACCCGCCGACAGGATTGACCTTGTGTTCCTTATAGAGATTGATGAGTTCTTTATTTAGCTTCTCCCGATCGTCTTTAAACTTGGCCTGCAAAGCCGCCACTTTGGGCTGAACCTTTTGCATCCCTTGCATGGATTTATAGCTTTTATATTGCAAGGGAACGAACATCAGCTTTATCCCACAGGTGAGAAGAATAATCGCCACTCCAAAGTTTTGTGTGTAGTCATAGATGAACTGAAGGACGTAAAAGAGAGGCTTGGCTACAAACTCGACAATGCGCCAAGTCCCATAAATAAACCACCCAAAATCGATGGTGTCCTCAAGGCCAATGTCAAAAGCCTTCAACGTCTTGAATCGTTTGGGGCCCGCATACAGTCCAAAAGAAAGAGGTTGGGTTCCCCTATTTGAGGGGAATCCCACCCCCACAGTCACGACTCTTTCGGCTTCAGTCCTTGCAAAAACTTTAGTAGCCTCTTCCGTGATAATCGCGCTAATGAAATACTTATCCTGGAGAGCCACCCATCGAATATCTCCCGTTCTTTGAATCTCGGGTTCATCGGGGTCAGGATCCTCTTTCTCCAACACATCCCCAATCATCCATGCCGGGCCATTATGCCCGATAAACTTCTGTCCTGGCCCCCCTCCCGGCTCTAGCAACACCCCAAAATTGGTCCCAAGCAGGACCCCAACCTCATCACCGATTCCTTGTACTTTAATGGTCACATCAACCAAGTAGGAGTCATGATGAAAGGTGAGTTCCTTTTGAACCCAAATACCTCGTTCAGGTATCCGGTAGGTATAAGTCAGGTGCCCCGTTGGATGACGGTCATGCAGATTGGTAAAGTCCTGTTGAACATCATAGAGACCTTCCCTCAGGAGTTTGGTAAGCTCTGGATCAGGTAGGTAGAGGGACAGAGGACCGGGAAAATTCCCTTCTGAATACACTAACTCCACCGGACTGGCATCTTCTGGATCCTGCGTCAAATAGTGTTTGAGCTTCCAACTTCGAATTACCCCTCCACGGTTGCTAATCTGGGTATGAAATAATGGTGTCTCAATATCCGCCAGCTCTTCCAATGTTGGCTGGTCCCCAGCTTCTTCTCCTAAGGGGAGTCCTCCTTCCCCTGCATCTCCCCTCGAAAAAGGTTCTGTCACTGCTGTCCCATCCGATGGGAACTTCTCCTCAGATATTTGGTCCGGGGCTGGGGCATCTGGAATGAGCCCCAGTTGTTTCAGCAAAAAGTCATAGCTGAAAATGATGGCCAGGGAAAGGATGAGGAAGATTACTACCCTTTTTTCCATTTTCTACCTACCCCACCTAGTGAGGGACAAGAAGGCTCCACAGTGATGGCGCTTGAACTCCGGCGGCAGAACGACGAAGGTATTTCAACACGAGAAGTACGGCCGTCGGCGTTGATTTAGGGAACGGGGTCAACCCCGCCAGGATGGAATGGATGACACTTTACAAGCCGAAGAAGGGCAACTCCAACTCCGAAACACACTCCATGCCGCTGAATAGCCTCATATGCGTATCGAGAACAGGAGGGTTCAAAACGGCATGTGGGCCCAAATAGGGGAGAAACCCAGCGCTGATAGGTAACAATCAACCAGAGGAGGATTCGGCTCATGATGGAGTGTTGAACGAAACCACCAAGCCTTCATGGGCCAAGGCCTCCATCCAGGCCTCGGTTAAAGCCCGATGGTTCGTCGAAAGCGCCGCGCGCTTGGGAAACACAATCAGATCGTGCCCCTTAACCAAAGCGCGGTTGGTCTTCCTGACTAATTCTCGAAAGACCCTTTTGGCCCGATTCCTGGTAACGGCTTTCCCCATCCGACGTCCCACTACGATACCAACTCGGACCCCCGCACTTGAGGAGAGGGTAAAAATTAAATTGAATAAAGGGGTCTGAAGCCTTGTTCCTTCGCGTTTCACGCGGTCAAAGTCTTTACTCTTTCGAAGGAAAAAGGGGGACGAAGTAAGTTCTTTATCACTCATCAGAAACTGTCAGACGAGACCGCCCTTTTCGTCGGCGCCGAGCCAGCACCTTCCGGCCGTTCTTTGTGCTCATTCGCTTCCGGAACCCATGGTCCCGTTTTCTCTTCAAATTTGATGGCTGTCGATAGGTTATGGACATGATGAGACACTCCCTTAGACAAGAACCCCAAAAGTTTTATTTTAGATTTCATTGGTTTTCCTGTCAATGGTTGTGTCACAGATGGGTAGAAATTTTCTTTTCTGAGAACTACATCAGGTAGCCCACCAGGCAGTTCACACTCTAACCTCAGCCTCCCACCATGAGAAATTCCAACTGCCGTTGACCTCTGCTCGCCGGGATTCCTCCCAGCTTCCCGTTGAATACATTGGAAGCCCAGCCGACCTGACCTCCGCTAGGCCTCTCCGGCGCGGCCCCCGTCCCGAAAAGTCTCCCTACCTCCCTCGCTGGGGTCCTCTTCAATCCCAGAAGACTAAATCCCAGGCAACGTTACGCTGGTAGCCAAGGGACCTCTATCTCCTTCACGCCTTAACTCTTCGGAAGAGTTGTCGTGATTTCCTAGGACGGAGGGTTGTGGACTCCTTGTTTCGATCATGGAATTGAGAAAGGTCCTCACACTGTTATTTGCTTCGGTCGTCGGGTTCTGAGTTGGGCGGAGGGGCGCTCCCTCAGGCCCTCACTTTGAGATGACCAACTCCCCGCTTTCATCCTTGGGCCTACATTGACTACCTTGAATACTGACTATATATTCGCTAGATCCTTTTTACCTCAACGTGAGGAGCTTTGGTGTTCACCATGATACGGGCCATTAAGGGCATCAAGGACATTCTTCCTGATCAACTCCCGCGTTGGAATGTCGTGGAGGGCGCTGCTCATCGGCTAGCTCGGTGCTATGGATTTCGGGAAATCCGAATCCCCATTTTTGAAATAACGGAACTCTACATCCGGAGCATTGGTGGAACCACGGATATTGTTGAGAAGGAGATGTACACATTCAACGATCGAGACGGGACATCACTTACTCTAAGACCCGAGGGAACCGCAGGGGTTGTTAGAGCCATTATCGAACATGGGCTGGCCAACAACCCTGCCACGCGGAAGCTTTACTATATTGGTCCCATGTTCCGTCATGAACGCCCTCAGGCAGGTCGATTCCGCCAGTTTAATCAGTTCGGGGTGGAGTTCATCGGCAGTACTAGCCCCAAGGCCGATGTTGAAGTTATTTCCCTCCTTTGGCGGTTTTTTTCAACACTAGCCCTTCCAAGTATCACCTTGGAGATCAACTCCTTGGGCCAACCCCCAGAACGCCAACGGTACAAAGCGGTTCTCCTTACTTACCTCCAAGGGAAAATAGACCGGCTTTGTGGGAATTGCCAAAGGCGAATGGAGTTCAATCCTCTGAGGGTTCTGGATTGTAAGGTAATGGAATGCCGAGCTGTGACGGAATCGGCCCCCAGCCTTATCGACTATCTCTCAACCTCGGCTCAACACTTTAAAGATGTTCGGGCCGGGCTGGAAGACTTGGGAATTCCTTATTCTCTCAACTCGCGCCTTGTCCGAGGTTTGGACTATTATTCAATGACCACCTTTGAGGTAACCTCCTCTTCACTGGGAGCCCAAAATACCATAGGCGCGGGGGGGCGATACGATGGCCTCTTTGAGGTTTTGGGTGGGAAATCAACCCCAGCCATCGGGTTCGCGGTTGGCCTTGAGCGGGTAATCTCGATTCTTCCTGAATCTGCCATGCCGCTTCCGAACCCCTTAGTATTTATAGCCGGTTTTGGGAACCGCGGTCTGCCAGCCTCCTTTCGCCTTTTGGAGGCCCTCCGTTCAAAGGGTGTAACTGCGGAAACTGACCATTATGGGTCCTCCCTCAAGAACCTCCTCCGCTTGGCAGATCGTCTGGGAGCTTCTTTTACCATCATCCTGGGAGACGAAGAATGTATGCAGGGCCAGGTTCTTTTACGAAACATGTATACGAAAGAGCAGGAGACCATTCCCCTAAATTCGGCGCCTGATGTACTAGCCAATCGCCTAAAAACCCCAAACTCCCCGTAAACATTTCATTGACTTTTTTCACCTTCTGATGTTATAATTTTCTGTTGAATTTCAACGACTAACGATTCATTGACCCAATGGGTTTTTTGCTTCTCCCATCCTAGAAAGAAGCTCCAAATCCTTCTTCTAAATCCATTTTTTCTACCTAAGAGCCCATCCGGCCTCTCTGGTGGAATTCTGATCGCCAGTGTTCAGAATGCAAAGAAAACTCACACACCCTTTTAACCTGGCTAATTAATGGTCTTACTCCAAAGGGGACCCAAACCTCCTGCAGATGCGATCCTTCAAAGAGTGAAAAATTCTCATTAACTAAAATGCCATTAAGCATCGTGGTCCTCATTCGAGAGGACCCAAGAAAAACCTACCGCCCAGCCGAGGGGCTCCGTATTGCTCTTGGCCTCTCAACTGGCACCAATCCTATAACGATTATATTAACGGAATGGGGACCTTACCTTCTTACAGAGGAAGCTAGTGAGACTGTTGGCGGAGAACTCTTAGAGAAGCATCTTCCTGTGATACAGGAATTAAAAATACCTATTCTGATCCCTGAAGGAACCATGGCTAAGTTTTCCATTGATCCAGGCTTTTCCGTTCTTGAGTCGTCGCCAACCCAGATGGCTGCACTCGTCCGCAAGGCTGACCGCGTCCTTGCCTTCTGATCTCAATCGGAGGAGGAGTTGAGAAACATTCTATACATCCTATCTCAAGACCCCTCGGAAAGAAGTGGGCCCTTCCTTCTTTCGGAGCCTGATCCAAATCAGCAGGTGTCTATCCTCCTAATTCAGGAAGGAGTTCGTAATGAAAGGAGTTTGCACGGAAAGTGTTTTGTACTACAGGAGGATGCTCAGGCACGAGGTGTGTTTCCTTTGTTCCCGTTGGTGAGTTACGCTGATATGCTCCGCATGATTTTGCAAGCTGACACGGTGGTGGCAATCTAGGCAGTTTTTACTCACCTGACTATGAATTTGAAAGTAACTTCTAAAGATATAGAAGTAGGAGGAGAAGGAGTAAGAGGGAGTGTGATTTATTAGGAAAAGTAGTATTTTCTCTTTAGAATTACCTAGGTTTGAAGGTATTTTTTGGATATAACCAGTGAATAACTAAGGGAATTTCATCTTATTATGGTTGGGATTGCTTGTGAGTGGGATGATGGGGCCTGGGCGTGGGTGCCCAGGGGCTTTTTTTGTGAGGAGGTTATCAACAGGTGTTTATAACATTGTGAATAATTGGAGGTTTTTGTCGTGGACTCCTCAAAAATGTGGGATTGTGTTTTAAAGCATGTTGAGTCCCGTCTGGGAAAGGAGGTTGCAGAGACGTGGTTTCAACCCAGTCGATTGGGAAGCGTTAAAGGGTCCGTCGCCAGAGTTGTCGTTCCAAATAAATTTTTTGGCGAGTGGCTTGAGCGAAATTACAGGGATGTCATTGCCGAGGCGCTTCGGACCAATGATGCCATGGGGGAAGGGGAAGTTAAGGTCGTTTTCATCGTTGAGGAGAAAGAGCAAAGTGGCGTTCATCTTACCCCCGCGGGGCCTCCAATGGGGGAACAGAGTCCTATTGGAACCCGTGGGCGAAGCCAAATCCCCAATTCCAAGTATACCTTTAGTAAATTTGTGGTTGGAGCTAGCAACCAGTTCGCTCATGCAGCCAGTCGAGCTGTCGCAGAAGCGCCAGCGCGGGCGTACAACCCATTTTTCCTCTACGGGGGGGTGGGGTTGGGAAAGACGCACCTTTTAAGTTCCATTGGTAACTACGTAATGGAAAAAGGGGATCTCCGAATTGCGTATGTCACCACTGAGCAATTTACCAACGAGGTTATCAACTCCATTCGATATGACAAAATGATCGAATTGCGAAGGCGATATAGGCACGTCGATATGTTGTTGATCGATGATATTCAATTCCTGGCTGGCAAGGAAAGAACTCAGGAAGAGTTTTTTCATACATTTAATGCTCTATATGAGGCCGGGAAACAAATTGTTCTCTCTAGCGACCGATTTCCCAAGGAAATGCCCTCCATGGAGGAACGACTGCGATCCCGGTTTGAGTGGGGTCTGATTGCAGATCTGCAGCAACCCGATATTGAAACACGGATAGCTATTCTTCGGAAAAAATCGGAGGATGAGGGAATTATTATTGAGGATGATGTCGTTCAACTATTGGCAGTCAACCTAAAAAGTAACATTCGTGAGTTGGAAGGAGCGCTTATCCGTCTTGGAGCATATTCATCTCTGATAGGGCAGAACATCACCGTTGACATGGCCAAGATAGTCCTCCGGGACTTGCTTGGGACTAAGAAGCGGGTTATCACCATTGAAGATGTGCAGGAGGCGGTCGCGACCCGATTTCATGTTAAAATCCATGACCTGAAGTCCAAGCGACGAACCAAAACGTTGGTCTACCCCAGGCAGATTGCAATGTATCTTTCCAGAGAACTCACGAATGCATCTTACCCCGAAATTGGTCGAGACTTTGGGGGAAAGGACCACACGACTATCATTCATGCGTGGAAGCAAGTAGAAAAGGGTTTAGAGAAGGACAATACGTTGCAGACCACTGTAGAAAGCCTCAAGGACGAAATTGCCAAGGGTTAGAGGAAGGGAGGTCTCTCATGAAGGTCAAAATCGCACGAGATGAACTCCTTACGGCCCTTCAAAGAGTCCAAGGGGTGGTTGAAAAGCGGAACACAATGCCCAGTCTTGCCAACGTCCTTCTTGAGGCCAAACCTGAAGGGCTGGACGTACTGGCCACAGACCTCGAGATTTGGATGCGAGGCCTTTATAAAGCCACAGTTGAGGAACCTGGAGCTGTAACCTTTTCAGCAAGAAAGCTTTACGAGATCCTCAGGGAGATCAAAGATCCAGAAATCTCCATCCTTGTGACCGACAATTGTTTGGTGACCATTCAGGCGGGGCGAAGCCAATTTAAAGTCGTAGGCCTTCCAAGCCAGGAATTCCCGGTCGTTCCATCCATTGAACGGGAGGGCCTCATTCCCCTTCCCGGTTCAGGGCTCCTGGAACTGATTCGGAAAACCCTTTTCGCAGTTGGGGATAATGACACTCGCTACGTCCTCAATGGACAACTATTCATTGTGAGTTCTTCTGGGGGGAAACCCCTTATTCGGCTGGTCGGCACCGATGGACATCGGTTGGCGGTTGCCGAACGAGAGTTCGAAATCCAGGGAGGATCAGCTCCCCTTCCCGAGGTCAAGGTTATTCTTCCCAGGAAGGCCGCCCATGAAATTCAGCGGCTCCTTGAGGAAGGTGGGGATGAACCCATGATCGGTTTCACCCAAAACACTATGATCTTTCGAAAAAGCGGGCTCGTTCTCACCTCGCGATTAATGGAAGGGACCTACCCAAATTACCAACAGGTGATCCCCAAGGAAAGCCAAAAGAAAATTTCCGTGAACCGGGAGGAACTTGAAGGAGCTCTTCGTCGAGTCTCTGTGCTCTCTCGGGAAAAGGGCTACGCAGTGAAAATGACCTTTGCTCCGGATCACATCACTTTATTTTCCAGCCACCCCGATACAGGAGAGGCCACGGAGGAAGTGCCAGCCCGGTTCAACGGGGAAGAGTTCTCAACAGGGTTTAACGCCCGGTATTTCCTGGATGTCCTGGGGGTCATGAATGGGGAGAACCTTACCCTTCAAATGGAAGCACCTTTAAGTCCCTGTCTTCTCAGGGAGCCAGAGAACCTTCAGTTTATGAGCGTCATCATGCCAGTTAAGGTGTAATCGGTGAATGGAGAAATGAAGTGAGCCAGGAAGAACTTAAAACCCAATCCCTTGAAACAGAGGACCACGCCATTCCGGAAAAGACGCTTGACCAAGTGGAGGCGGGAGGGGAAACGGAATACGGCGCAGAGCAGATTCGAGTGCTTGAGGGGCTTGAGGCTGTTCGAATACGGCCCGCGATGTACATTGGCAGTACAAGCGCAGAGGGTCTCCACCATCTGGTTTGCGAAGTCGTTGATAACAGTATCGATGAGCACATGGCTGGATTTGGTGAAGCCATTGAGGTCACGCTTGAGATCGATGGAAGCGTGACGGTGACCGATAACGGGCGGGGCATCCCAACCGGCATGCACCCGACGCAAAACAAATCTGCAGCCGAAGTAGCTCTGACTATGCTCCATGCAGGGGGAAAGTTTGAACAGGGAGCCTACACTGTGTCCGGCGGTCTCCACGGCGTTGGAATTTCCGTTGTCAACGCGCTTTCGGAGTGGCTTGAGCTGGAGATTTGGCAGGACGGTCAGGTATTTGAACAAAGGTATGTTCGCGGGGAGTCCGTTGCCCCACTAAAAATGACCGGAAAGACGAAAAGACGTGGTACCAAAATCACCTTTAAGCCCGACCACCAGATTTTTGAATCCCTTGAGTTCAGCTTTGATGTCCTGGCCCAACGGCTTCGGGAACTGGCATTCCTCAACAAAGGCCTAAAGATCACCCTCACCGATAAGGGGAAAGAAAAAGCCCAGGTTTTTTGGTACGAGGGCGGGATCGTGTCTTTTGTGGAACATCTCAATGAGGCCAAGGCTCCCCTTCACAAGCCCATTTCCATTACCTTTGAAAAACCCGACCTCATCCTGGAAGTGGCCTTGCAGTACAACGACGGCTATGCGGAGAACCTGTTTTCCTTCGCTAACAACATCAATACGCGGGAAGGTGGCACCCACCTTGTGGGCTTTAAGACGGCCTTGACGAGAACCATTAATCACTACGCCGGTGCCAACGACCTGTTGAAGAAGGATATGGAATCACTCACAGGGGACGATGTTCGGGAGGGTTTGGCGGCGGTTGTCAGTGTCAAAGTGCGGGCACCTCAGTTTGAGGGTCAAACCAAGGCCAAGTTAGGCAACAGTGAGGTGAAAGGAATTGTAGAGATCGCGGTGAATGAAGGCCTGGGGACTTATTTCGAAGAACACCCCCTGGTGGCCAAGAAGATTGTTGGAAAAGCCGTAGAGTCAGCCTGTGCCCGGGAAGCAGCTCGGAAGGCCAAGGACCTCATCCGACGCAAGAGTGCGCTGGATGGGGGATCCCTTCCGGGAAAACTTGCCGATTGCTCAGAAAAAGATCCTTCATTAAGTGAGTTGTTTATAGTTGAGGGAGACTCAGCCGGAGGGTCTGCGAAACAGGGTCGTGACCGGAGGTTTCAGGCCATTCTTCCCCTGAGGGGGAAAATTTTAAATGTCGAAAAAGCCCGGTTCGACAAGATGTTGTCAAACGAGGAAATCCGCACCCTCATTATGGCACTCGGGACCGGAATCGGGCGGAAGCGGGAGGAATCTGAGAAAGGAATGGATGACAAAGACGCCTTCGACATTACCAGGGCCCGTTACCACAAAATCATCCTCATGACCGATGCCGATGTGGATGGCAGCCATATTCGAACGCTCTTGTTGACGTTTTTGTTTCGTCAAATGCATGAGCTATTTGACCAGGGCTTTGTGTACATCGCCCAGCCTCCCCTTTTCAGGGTCAAGAAGGGGAAATCCGAGCGGTATCTCAAAGATGAAGGGGCGCTCAATGAGTATCTGGCCGGGCAGGCGGTTGAAGAAGTTGAAGTGTACATGGAAAGAGAAGAGGGTTACGTTGGGGGTTCCTTGCTGTTGCCTATTCTCAAGAAACTCATCGCTTTCGAAGGTCTCCTGGCTCGGTTCGGGAAAAAGCATCGTGAGGTTGGAATCCTTTTTGCCTTTGTGGATGAACCCTCTTTGGATCGAGAACTGCTCAAAAACTCCTCGGCTCTTCGGGAGGTCACCTCTAGAGCAAAAGAACGGCTTACCCAAGCGTATCCCAAAGGTCAGGTGGAGATGGAAACGGTGGAGGATGAGGAGCATCAGTCCAGCAAAGTCGTGTGTCGAGTTCAGACCAATGGATTGGTTCACTCCCTGGAAATTACTCACGACTTGGTGGGCTCGGCGGACTTTCGGGAACTCCAAAAATTAGCCCCGACCGCCATCGGTCTGGGGCGGCCAGCTTACAAGATGAGAATGGGAGATTCCCATACGGAGTGTACGGGTATAAACGAACTCGTTCGGGCTCTCCTTGAAGCTGGGAAAAAGGGCCTGAGTCTCCAACGGTACAAGGGGTTAGGGGAAATGAATCCTTCCCAGCTTTGGGAAACTACGATGAATCCAGCGACACGATCCCTTCTGCAGGTGAAGTTGGAAGATTTGCCGGGGGTCGATGAGATTTTCACCATTCTCATGGGAGATGAAGTTGAACCCAGACGGAATTTCATCCAGCGACATGCCTTGGAGGTTCGCAATCTGGATGTCTAGTTCGGCCAGATCCGGTGCCAAAAATCCCGCCACAGGCCCAGCCAAGAATCCCTAAGTTCCCACCCAGTCACCCTCAAACCAGTGGTGTCGTCCGGAATGCCGGTTGAAGAACGCCTCACTCAGGTAGCCATCGAAGACGAGATGCGATTGTCGTATCTCGATTACGCCATGAGCGTGATCGTGGGACGGGCCTTGCCGGATGTCCGGGACGGCCTCAAGCCTGTTCACCGGCGGATCCTCTTTGGCATGAACCAGATGGGATTGGGCCATAACCGCACGTATCGGAAGGCTGCCAAGATCGTCGGCGAGATCATGGGGAATTACCACCCGCATGGTGACTCGGCGATCTATGATGCCTTGGTTCGGATGGCGCAGAACTTCAACATGCGTTACGCCTTGGTGGATGGGCAAGGGAACTATGGGTCCGTCGATGGTGATCCACCGGCAGCCATGCGGTACACAGAGGCCAGATTGACCAGGCTCGCCGGGGAAATGCTGGCGGATATTGATAAGCAGACAGTGGATTTTGGCCCTACGTACGACGAGTCGGACACCGAACCGCTGGTTTTACCGGCGAGGATACCAAACCTTCTGATCAATGGGGCAAGTGGGATCGCCGTCGGCTACGCCACCAATATCCCAACCCATAATCTGTCCGAAGTGGTAACAGGTCTCATACAGCTTCTGGAAGACCCTCATCTTTCAATTGAAGATCTCATGCAGTGCATTCCTGGGCCAGACTTTCCAACAGCGGGATTCATCTATGGGACGCAGGGCATTCGGGATGCCTACCACACCGGGCGGGGCCTGTTGACGGTTCGGGCAAAGACCCATATTGAGACCGACGAGCGAACGGACCGAGATCGCATCATCGTCACGGAAATTCCCTACCAAGTCAACAAAGCCAAACTGATGGAGAAAATTGCAGAATTAATTCATGAAAAGCGGATTGATGGAATTTCGGACCTCCGTGACGAATCCGACCGGGAGGGGTTGCGGGTGGTCATCGAGCTAAAAAAAGGCGAAATTCCGCTGGTTGTGGTCAACCAACTGTACAAGCACACGCAACTCCAGAATACGTTTGGGGTCATCATGCTGGCCCTGGTCCACAACCGTCCGGAAATTCTCAACCTTAAAGAAATCCTGACCGCGTTCCTCGACCATCGTCGTGAGGTCGTGATACGCCAAACGGGGTTTGAGCTGCGCAAGGCGGAGGAACGAGCTCATATTCTAGAAGGCCTCAGGGTCGCGCTGGGAAATCTTGATGAGGTGATCACCCTGATTCGGGGTGCGACCTCTCCCGAGGAGGCCAAGACGGGTCTAACCCGGCAATTCCCGTTGACAGACCTTCAGGCCGCGGCGATCCTGGACATGAGGCTTCAGCGGTTGACGCAACTCGAAAGGGAGAAGCTGGCTAAGGAATACGAGGACCTTACCTCACGAATTGCCTACCTCAAGTCCGTTCTGGGGTCGGAGGCCATGGTCAAGCAAGTGGTCAAAGATGACCTGGTCGAGGTGAAAGAGGCATACCAAGACGAACGCCGGACCCACATCGTTCCCGAGGAAGCGGAAATCAACCTTGAAGACCTCATCAAGGACGAAGAGGTAGCAGTGGCGATTTCTCATGCCGGATATATCAAGCGCAACGCGGTGTCCCAATATCGCGCGCAACGTCGGGGTGGGAAAGGAAAAATTGGAATGGGTGTCAAAGAGGAGGATTTTGTCGAAACCCTTTTTACGGCTTCGACTCATGATTTTCTTTTATTTTTCACGGATGCCGGTAAAGTGTACTGGCTGAAGGTGTACGAGATTCCTGAAGCTGGGCGAACGAGTAAGGGAAAAGCCATTATCAATATCCTGGCGGTGTCCCAAGGAGAGCAGGTGACGGCTACCCTTCCCGTCAAGGAGTTTCGCGATGACCTGTACGTGGTCATGGCAACCAGGCAAGGGACTATCAAAAAGACGGAACTTTCGGCCTATGGGAATCCTCGACAGGGTGGGATTATTGCCCTCACCCTAGATGAGGGTGATAAGCTGATTGGCGTGAACATCACAGATGGCCAAAAGGAAATTTTATTGGGAACCAAGCAAGGTATTGTGATCCGTTTTAAGGAAGATGCCGTCCGGGCAGTGGGACGAACGGCTCGTGGGGTCCGGGGAATCAGCCTGGATGAAGGCAACGAAGTGATTGGAATGGAAACTATTACGCCTGATGCCACCGCCTCCATTCTTACGGTAACCGAGGGAGGCTATGGGAAGCGAACGGTCGTCAGCGAATACCGGCTGCAGGGACGTGCTGGGCGGGGGATTATTAGTGTGAAGGTGACGGAAAAGAACGGTCCGGCCGTATCGTTTCACCAGGTCCGTGATGGGGATGAAATTATGGTCATGACGGCTGAGGGAAAAGTCTTGCGGACGAGGGTCGTCGATTTGCGGGAAATCGGGAGAAATGCTCAGGGTGTTCGTCTGATTGAAATGGAGGATTCCGACCGGGTGGTTGGAGTTGCCAAGTTGGCGGAGGGTATTGACCGGAATGTAGAACACATCGAAGTTGAGGTAGGGGAAGATCCGGAGCAAAAGGCCGAAGCCTCTGAGTAGCTGGCCGATTGCACCCCTTG
Organism: Nitrospinota bacterium; assembly: GCA_022572725.1. Lineage (GTDB taxonomy): Bacteria > Nitrospirota > Nitrospiria > Nitrospirales > UBA8639 > JACZVJ01. The sequence goes on from JACZVJ010000002.1 coordinate 23,926, forward strand.
CTGTTTTCCCATGAAGCCGCCGAAAAAACCCCTTGATCCGGTTGTCAAGCTAGGTCTCGGAGTCTTGCTTGGGTCCTTCCTTCTCATTGGGATCGGGATGGTTCTTTCAAGGCCGGATCGGTCTATTCCTCCATACAGTGTTGGGTCGCAGGAGGACGGTATTGTAGCGGTTCACCTCCCAGCATGGACCAGCGACCCTGAGATTGAAACCCTCATCCGTCGGTTTCGAAAAGTCGGGAGGGGAACCCGAGATTTCGGGCCCATGAAAATTCGACCAACCACTCCCGACGATCCCAAGGGCCAATACCATTACCTGACCATTTATATTTTTTCCGATCATCACTGGGCGGCGCCTGAGGTGCTCCATCGCTATTTGATCCTCTCCACTGGGGACCCGGAGGAAGAAGCCTTTAAAAGGGATTTTGAACAGACAGTGAGAGGCGGCTACATCCTCGAAGATCGAAGGGACAGGGGATGGTTAGGGCCAATTTCTCCACCGGGTGCTGATACCTCGAGCCACTTGATTCAGGTCTTGTTTGACAGTGCCTTTAACGAGGAACACTTCGCTCTCGCCGATGCCCCAAGATTGTGAGTGTAGGCTTAGGAGTGAGAGCCTTCACAATTACCCTTGTGAGGGATCTTCGTAAATCGGGGTTTTTCACACTGGCTGTGTATTGGGTAGCGATGATGAGGGCCTCAGAAGAGCCCGGGGCCTGAGGTTCCTCTGTTCCCATCGGTTGGGTTATCCCCTCGGCCCATTCCCCAATCCGGAAAGCCATGTCGTTGATCAGTGGCTGTTCCATGGCGGCGTTAATTTTCTCAAGAAGGGTCGGCTTTAAAAACATTAACTGTTGAAGCCAAACGGAGTTCTCTACGATGACGTAAAGTTTTCGAAACTTAATCCGGTCTGGTCTCGTGTGAGCAGCGATGGACATTCCGACGATACCGGCCCACCTTTCTTTAAGGCGGTACTCCCACAGTCTGATTTCAAAGCCGTAGCCTGGAGCGATCCCTTTCAAAATGCGCTGGACCGACGTGAAGGAGATTGTTGACATGAGGCATTGTAGAAGGCCAGGCCGAAAGGGTTCAAGCTGGCTCCAAGGCTCGGGCGGTTTTGGGGCATCTCCCCTTTGTTTTTTATTTCGATGATGGCGCGCTGGGCCCACTGGGGGACATGCAATGGAAGGGTCTCTTGATGGTCAAGGACCAAGCTGAAAGAGTCGTAGGCACCAACAGGAAGGCGTTTCATGACTATGCCTTTGAAGAGAGGCTTGAGGCTGGGATTGTTTTAAAAGGGACCGAGGTGAAATCGCTTCGTGAAGGCCGGGTTAACTTACGGGAAAGTTATGCCAGCGTGGTACGGGGACGAGCCATTCTCCATAACTGCTATATCGGGGAATATAGCCATGGGAATATCATGAACCACGAGCCGTTACGGCCACGTACATTACTTTTGCATCGAAAGGAAATCAATAAGATAATGGGCAAAGTTCAGCAACGGGGACTGACCTTGATTCCCCTTCGCGTGTATTTTACCCCTCGAGGCTTGGCGAAGGTCGAGATTGCCCTGGCCCGGGGTAAAAAACAGTATGATCGACGGGACACCATGAAAAAACGGGAAGCCAGTCGTGAAATGGAGAGAGCTTTAAAGACGACGCGGCAAGGCGCATAGGCGTCGGTCCGGAAGGTCTTCCAACTTCGCACGGAATGTATGGTTCCCTGGAAGGTTCTCATCAAGATCGACTGGGAAATGATTAAGTCGGGTCATGATTAGGTGATGAAAATTTGTTCTGCGGAGTTTGTTCAAAGTTGTGTGTCTCCGGAGGATTACCCACGGGAACGGCTTCCCGAGGTGGCCTTTGTCGGGCGATCGAATGTGGGAAAGTCTTCTGCTATCAATTCATTGCTCTATCGGAGAGGGTTGGCCAAGGTCAGTGGCACTCCAGGGAAAACCCGCACCGTGAACTTTTTCCGGGTCGCCACGACCGATCCTCTTTTGAAGCGGTTCTATCTTGTGGATCTGCCCGGTTATGGGTATGCCAAGGCCTCTCGGTCGGTTCGTGAGCAGTGGGGCCCGATGATTGAGCGGTATTTGACTTCTCGCCCGACGTTACAGGGAGTCGTGCTGGTTGTCGATGCACGTGGCCTGGAGTCCAGCGATTTGGCGACAATTCAATGGCTGTGGCATATCGGCCATCACCCTGCGGTCGTGGGGATCAAGGTCGATAAGCTTACCTTCAGTGAGCGGCGTCCTTTGCTCATGCGGGTTCGCACATCCCTGACCTTGTCGGATTCCGATGAAGTGGTGTTGTACTCGGCGCAATCTCACGAAGGCCGGTCGGAATTATGGCAAGTCATCCGTCGGATGATGGGGATAAAGGGCAAGGGGGTAAAGGAATGTACTCAGCGATTTGATTAACAAGCGTGGTACCTGGCGGAGAGGTGCCTTCTCGTTAAGCCCGGGGTTGATCGGCTATACCCAAAAGAGGGCCCTGAATGGTGATCCTCCCAAGCCTGTAGCTGTGGGTCGATACACGGTATGACACTAAAATTTGACTTCAATATAGGCCTTGTCCTTTAGGTTCGATAACCAGGCCTGGTAGGCCTCTTCCGTTTTTTTCTCGTAGAGTAGCTGACGAACCCGGGTTTCAACTTCCTCGAATGTTCGCGCTTTAGGGGGTTTGACGTCGTCCAGGATAATAATGTGAATACCCAACCTAGTTTCAAGAGGCGCGCTCATTTCCCCTACTTGCATACCCTCAAGCTCCTTGCCCAGCAGAGCCAGCAATTCGTCCTTTCTTAGAAACCCTAACTCCCCCCCTTGTATGGCTTCTGGGCCGTCCGAATAGCGGGTGGCTAGATTGGAAAAGTCCCCCCCCTTCTTGAGCTCAGAGAAAACTGATTGGGCGCGTGCGTGGACTTCCGTCATGGGTTCCCCCGGCTTTGGTAACAACAGAATTTGTCTAAGTCGGTATTCGGGAGGGGTCATAAACTGGCGTTGGTTTTTCTGGTAATAGTCACGAACTTCCTCAGGCGAAACCATGACGTGGCGACGAACTTCAAAATCCAGCAATTTCACCAAAAGGAGCTCTTCCCGAATCCGCTCATTGTTCGGTATTGGAAATACCACCGACGCGTTCCGACCCAGTGTTAACCTTTCGAGGGCATTCCGAATCTCCTCATCGGATGCTTCGAAGCCTTTGGATTTGGCCTCTTGAAGTTGCAGTCGGCGTTCAATGAGATAATTAAGGATTTCATATTGCTTGTGGAGAAGTCGTCGTTGTAGCTCTTCTCCCTCAAATCGGGCTTTCAAGCGAATGGTCTCATCCTTCAGTTCAGCTTGGAGCTCTGATTGGGTAATGACCTCGGTGTTCACAATCGCCGAAATACCATCCGTAAGTGCCCATGCTGCCGATGAAAGGTTTAAAATAAAGCCTAAGACAACCATCCCCTGGGTGATCCCTGTCAGGGGTATCGACTGAGTGCAATGTTCACGACCATAGCGAAGGCCGTTCCACCTTGAACGGAGCGAGAGAAACCCGTCTATCCTCGTCCAGTGAGGCATTCAACCTCCTTCCCATCCTGGGATAGTGTGGGAGCTACCGGGCGGACTGAAAAACGGCTCAGTTCTTGGAGAATATAAGAGAGTTCCTCCAAAAGCAAAGGCCAGTCTTGGTGATCGGTTTGGAGTTTAAAGGACCTTGGCGAGAGAAATCGGATTCGTTCTTTCCCATAGTCCATCAACCAGCCGAGCCCTGCTTCAGAGATAGATGCCCTCCGATCGAAAGCTAGGGCAATGACTTTATTCTTGGCTTCCACCGATTCTAGGCCCAAAAGCTTGGCTTGCACTTTGATTTGCATGACTTCGAAGAGGCGTTCCACTGCCTCGGGAAGTGAACCGAAACGGTCCTGGGTTTCCCCGTGAAGCAGGGCGAGGTCACCAATTTGCTGACTGGCTGAAAGCCGTTTATACAACGAGAGCCGTTGGTGCACGTCCTCCACATAGTCCTCTGGAATGTAGGCTGAGACATTGAGATGGAGGGTCGGATCCAGCTCTTCCTCCAACTCTACCCCTTTCATTTTTTGGACAGCTTGTTCCATCATTTTCATGTAAAGGTCGAGGCCGACTGCCGCAATGTTCCCGGATTGTTGCTTGCCCAACAAATTCCCAGCCCCTCGGATCTCCAGGTCCGCTGCCGCAATTCGAAAGCCCGAACCCAAATCGGTAAAGTCTTGAATAGCCATAAGCCGTTTTTGCGCATCGGTGCTGAGGACTTCTTCGTTTGGAAAGAAAAAATAGGCGTAGGCCTGGTCCCCAGCCCGTCCAACGCGGCCCCGGAGTTGGTACAACTGAGCTAGCCCAAAGGTGTCGGCTCGATCAATCAGAATGGTGTTGGCACGGGGGAGGTCAAGGCCGGATTGAATAATAGCCGAGGCTACCAACACGTCGATTTCTCCTCGAATGAATTTAAGCATCACCCCTTCCAGCACCCGTTCGTCCATTTGCCCGTGTGCCATGACTACTTTGGCTTCAGGCACCAATTCCTTGATCCACGTTGCCATGCGCTCCATGGTCTGCACGCGATTATGAACGAAAAACGTTTGCCCACCCCGTGCCATCTCTCGGCGGATGGCTTCCTGAATGACCTGGGGATCGAAGCGAAGCACTTTCGTGAGGATGGCAAGCCGTCCTGGCGGTGGAGTATCAATGATCGAGAGATCTCGCACGCCGGAGAAGGCCATTTGGAGGGTTCTTGGAATAGGAGTGGCCGTGAGGGTGAGCACATCCACTTGGGTACGGAGCTGCTTCAGACGCTCCTTGTGCCGAACTCCAAACCATTGCTCTTCATCGACGATGACCAAGCCCAAGTTCTTGAATTGGACACCTTTTTGTAACAGCCGATGGGTCCCAATCACGATGTCGATAACCCCGGAGGCCAAATCGGGCAGGAGAGCCTTGACCTCCTTCGGCCTCTGAAAGCGGGAGAGTGTCGCAATTCTGATCGGAAAGGAGGCGAACCGTCGGGAGAAGGTTTCAGAATGTTGTTGAGCCAAAAGCGTCGTAGGAACTAAAACCACAACCTGGCGGTTATCTTGGACAACTTTAAAGGCCGCCCGCATGGCTACCTCCGTTTTTCCATACCCAACGTCGCCGCAGACCAAACGATCCATAGGCTTTGTATTCTCTAGATCACGTTGGATGTCTTGGATGGCTCGAGCCTGATCAGGGGTCTCCTCATATTCGAATGCTGCCTCGAATTCATGGGTGAGGGTCGTATCTTCCCCATAGACCTTTCTCTTTACCACTTCACGGCTGGCGTACAGTTCCACCAACTCCTGGGCCATATCCTCGATCCCTTTTTTCACCCGTGCGGTTGTTTTTGCCCAACTCGTTCCTCCGAGGCGGTCCAATTTTGGTGCGTGGTTATCGCCACCTCGATACTGCTGCACCTGGTTCAACCGGTCCAGCGGGACGTAGAGGGTATCATGGGATGCGAATTTGAGGACCAGGTAATCGCTCTCGAACCCCTGAACCGAAAGACGGCGAAGGCCCTGGTAACAGCTGATCCCATGTTGGATGTGGACCACATAGTCTCCAACATTCAAGTCGTCCAGATTGGACAGAAAAGTGGCAGCCTTGCTTTTTGGCTGCGGTCGAGGCCGAGATACTTTGGCGAACAGCTCCTCTGCTGTCACAATGGCAAAAGAAGGCCCCTCCTGGCACACAAACCCCGTGCTAAGGTGGCCAGGAGCGATATAAAATGGAGCCCGTTGGGGAAAAGCGATTCTCCATTCTCGGGGGTTCCACTCTACGGCGGGGGAATCATGCTCCGAAAAGAGTGCCAGAAGTCGCCCAGCCTGGCCTTGGTTGCCTGCGACAACAAGAACTGGTCCCTGGCTCCGAAGTGTTTCCAACGTGCCAAGAGTATCGGTAAAGGAAGTTCTCCGGAGTCCAAGACCCAGACTACTTGGAGCCTGGATAGGGTAATGGACCACGGGGTGCCAAGACTGGTCGGAAGGAGAGAAAGGGTCAATTCCCAGGATCGAATGGTCCTGCAGGGAGTCCATCACCTCTTCCCACCTCGCGTACTGCCGTTCCGGCTCTGAAGAGTTCCCTCGCCCCTCAGTATTCTCCATTCGTTCCCAGGCCTCCAGGATCCTCTGCCAAAATTCTCTAGCTTGCTGGTCCAAACTCAAGGGGCGGTCCATCACAACGACCGGGGAATCGAGAAAGTAATCAGCTAAGAGGTCCATTTTGGGGTACACCTCGGGGCTCTGCCATTCTGCGTCTGGTGGGAGGTCTGCCCGAGCCGAACTGGAGTCGTTGCCCGGAGGAAGAAACTCCCTGGCTGGAAGGACCCATGCCTGTGCCAGGCGGGTAGTTGATTCCTGAGTTGCAGGATCGAACATACGAGTCGATTCAAGGGAATCCCCTAGAAACTCCACCCGCAAGGGTTCGGAATAGGCCGTTGAAAAAATGTCGACGATCCCTCCCCTCACACTAAACTCCCCCGGAATCTCAACAACGGAGACCCGCCGATATCCAAGATGGAGCAACCGGGCCACCAAGGCCTCCCGTTCAATCACAGCCCCCACCGTCAATTTCAGACAGGCTTCTGAAAGGACGGAGAAGGGAAGCAGTCGCTGAATGGTCTCACTCACAGAAGTGATCACCACCGTGGGCTTCCCTTGGGTCAAACGGAAGAGGGTGCGCATCCGTTGGGCCACTAGGTCAATGGGGGTGGGTACGGCTTCATAGGGCGAATGTCCCCGTTGCGGGAAAAAGGCAAGGGACTCTGCAGGCATTTCCAACAAGGCGTGAAAGAACTGGAGGTCCTGATACAGCCGTTCCGCATCCTCGCCGGTTGGTGTCAAGATGAGCCAGGAGCGAGATGGAAAGACTGGGGCTCCCCTCTTTTTTGATGAGGCTGGCGGTGGGGCGGTGCCCGGAGTCGTATGGATCAACAGGGTGAGAGCCAGCGCTAAACTCGAACCATGAGGCCCGACTAATAAGGGCTTTTGGTCTTTCGTGCCAAGGGCCTCGACAATTGGACGGAAAGTTTCTTCATTGAAGGGGGAAGCTGGGAGTACCATTAACGATGAGGGCTGGGGGATGAAGAGTTTGATGGGTAAGAAGGCCCATCACCTCCTTTGGGAGTTTCTCTAGTTGTAAATTCGCCACTCTTGGAACACTCTTCGACCTGCAAGGTCTGAATTTTTTCTATTAAGAATGTTGTAGAAATACCCGGAACTAGCGGGAGAATGTGCACGGTTCCCCTTCGTGCCTCGACAGATTCACGGCCTACGATCTGGTCAAGGTCCCAGTCACCACCTTTGGCAAGAATATCGGGTTGAATGAAGGTGATAATCTCCAGAGGATTTGGCTCGTCAAACAAGACAACGTAATCCACGCAGGACAAGGCTGACAAGACTTCTACCCGCTGGGCTTCTGGAACAATTGGGCGGCCTGGACCTTTCCCAAGTAATCGGACAGAGGAATCGGAATTTACCGCAATGATGAGTAAATCACCTAGGGCCCTAGCGGATTGAAGATATCGGATGTGGCCAATATGAAGGAGATCAAAACAACCGTTTGTCAGCACAATCCGGAGGCTACGTTGGCGATGTGCGTCGAGAATGGCGGGAAGGTCTTGTCGGGCTTTTATTTTATCGATCATGAATCAGCGGGGACGCGGAGGAAGCTCTTTTGTATGATACCCTGTCGTCGGGAGAAATCCTAGACATCGATCGCACCGAACCCGCCACCAGTTTATGGTTTCAGGCCCCAAGAAGCTCTGTCGACGAGAAGGATATGCCTTAGGATACCACAAAGGCGATTAATGGGGTGACGGGTACCTACACGGTGGTTTCCACTGAATACGTGAGGGGTCTTTACGGTAATCAGGGATTCTCTGAAGGTGGAATTTTTTCAGCTGAGCGGAGTCGTGATCCGGCTCAATCAATTATGTTAGTGTGGGACCACTTTCTGGATTGCTACTGGTTGATCTTGCCGCAATCCTTGCCGAAGCAGCTCACACTCAGAAGTGTTCCTTGGTTTCAGTGAGGCTATCACTTTGGAAAACGTGATAGCAAAGGGTTCGACGCGTGTTGGTTTGAAACAAAGAGTCGGGCTTCTGGCTGGTCCAATTTTAGGCGGGGTGGTGTATTTTCTCCCACTTCCTCCTCTCACCCTCCCGGCTCACACTCTAGCGGCGATTCTCACCTGGGTCGTCGTCTATTGGATCACCGAAGCTATCCCTCTCCCCATCACTTCCCTCCTCGGCGCGGCCTTTTGTGTGGTCGCGGGATTGGGGTCGGTCAAGACGGTTTTTGCCAACTTCGCCCATCCGATTATTTTCATGTTTATCGGGAGCTTTTTCATTGCCGAAGCCCTCGTCGTTCACAAAGTTGACCGAAGGTTCGTGACTTGGCTGCTGAGCTTTCAATGGGTGAGACGAACTCCTTCGCGCATATTTTTTGCGGTGGGATGCGCCACTGCTCTCTTGTCAATGTGGATTAGCAACACCGCTGCGGTGGCCATCATGGTTCCTATTGTGCTGGGCCTCCTTTCCACCATACGGGGCCAGATGAAAACCACGAGCGCAATGAACCTGGGGTCATGCTTCTACTCGCTTATGGAGCGGCAGCGGGCGGGATTGTCACCATGATTGGAACGCCACCCAATCTTATCGGGGTTGGTCTGTTGTCTGAACAGGCCGGCATCACCTTACCCTTTCACACCTGGGTTTGGGTGGGCCTGCCATTAGGAATCATCATGTTCCTGGTGATTTTCATTGTCCTGTTCTGGCTCCATGCCCCGCCTGATGCTCTTCCCGGGCTTCGTGAGCATGTGCAAGACCTTCGTACAAACCTTGGGGCCTGGACGCCGGGGCAAGTCAATACTTGTGTGGCATTGGGGCTAGCCGTGTGCCTGTGGATTGTACCGGGGCTTCTTGCCGGAATGGTGGGATGGGACCATAACGTGGTGGTCTGGCTCAACGCACGATTCCCGAAGGAATTGGTCGCCATATTGGCTGCCGGATTGCTTTTTGTCCTACCGGTTAATACGAAGAGAGGTGAATTTACTCTTTCCTGGAAACAGGCTGCGAATATTGACTGGGGGACCATTTTGCTGTTTGGTGGGCCTTGCCTTCGGTCACCTCATGGTGAAAACCGGACTGGCTGAGGCGGTGGGAAGGGGAATGGTCGCCCTGATTGGGGAAAATGCTTTGTGGAGTTTAACAGCGGTGCCGATAGGGACGACCCTGATCTTGACGGAGTTGGCTTCCAATACCGCAGCCGCGAGCATGCTGGTGCCTGTGGTGATCGCGATTGCCCAATCGGCAAATGTCTCACCCGTTCCCCCGACTTTAGGGGTTTGCATGGCGGCAAGCTTGGCTTTTGTGTTGCCGGTTTCTACCCCGCCGAATGCCATCGTCTATGGAACCGGTTTGGTTCCTCTCATAAACATGCTCTGGGCAGGTGTAATTCTAGATATTCTAGGGGCAGGACTTATTTTTTTGGTTCTCCGCCTCATGTGTCCACTCCTGGGCTTAATTTGATGAGGAGCCTTGGGATTTTGAAAGTATGGTGGAAGAAGAATTTTCATGCTCTTCCGAGGCCGATTTCTGATTTAATTGACAATGTAATGCGCTTTCAGGATAATCCGCCACCTTCCTGTTTTTGGAAAATCCGTGGACAATCACCTTAACATTGTAGTGGTCAGTCCAGACCCGGATGTGGCCAACAAAATACAACGCGTAGGTTCCCGTCTTGGCATTTCACACGTCAGAGATGTTAAGGCACTGAAGCAAAAAGCAACGGCCCGATCCTTAGATGGAGTGGTCATGGAAACCAAAGCGGAAGGTCTAGACGAGCTTGCTCGCTTGACCCAAAGCATTGATTTATCAAAAACCTGTATCTTGGCTGGTCCTCTTCCCGTTTTTGAAGCTGCCGAGAAGCTCAGCCAAGTTCTAGGAAATGGTCGTCTCAATACCCAGGAGGACCAGAGGCGGGATTTTACCCTTGAGGGTTACGTTGAAGCGAAATTTGGGGATTTTGTTCGCGCCATGAAGGCCAGTTCAGCCCGCAGCCTGTATTCCACCCTCATTAGAACCGTAGAGCGGCCCCTGATTGAACTCGCTCTTCGAGAAACCAATGCCAATCAAATCCAAGCTGCCCGGCTTCTTGGGATGAACCGTAATACCCTCCGCAAAAAGATCACTGAGTTTAAGATTCCGGTCAAGCGTCGGGATCAGACTAGTCCACAAAAAAAGCCAAAGTAGCGTTGCTTTTCTCCCCTAGAAACACAAGCCACGTGCGGTAAGTTTCTTCATTGACCTACAGACTTTCCCCAACTAAATCAATCACTTCTTGACATTATGGTAAAGGGTAAACTAGCATGACGCTATTGTATTTAGGCGCGTAGCTCAGGGGGAGAGCGCTACCTTGACACGGTAGAGGTCGGCGGTTCAATACCGCCCGCGCCTACCATCCTGATAGACTCATTTGCCAGCTTTGGATGATTCTGTGGCTGTAAAACAAGCTAATTCTGTGTCTCCTGAAGGTCCAGAAGTGCAGGTCGATTCCCACGGCATTGACATTTCATTTCCAGGAAAGTCCACCCGCCTTCTTCCGGTTGGCACAACCGCCCAGGAAGCCCTGCGTGGGGAAGGGAAAAGCAAACCCACCGACATCTTTGCCGTCAAGGTTGATGGAATTCCAAAAGACCTTGACACCGAGCTTAAACAAAATGTGACGTTGGAGCCGATAGAGTTCTCTTCAGCGGATGGAAAAGAAATTTATTGGCACAGCAGTGCACACATCATGGCCCAGGCTGTAAAAGAAATCTTCCCCTCGGCCAATCTCACCATTGGCCCTCCTATTGAAGAGGGCTTTTATTATGATTTTGCCTTTGAACGGCCCTTTACCCCAGAAGACTTAGAGAAAATCCAGCAGAGGGTCTGTGACATCATCAAGGCAGATCTCCCAATTCAACGCCTCGAGATGTCTAAAGATGAAGCCATTCGATTTTTTCAGAAGAGAGGGGAACTTTATAAAGTTGAAATTTTAAAACAGATTGAAGACCAGGAGGTATCCCTGTATCGCCAGGGAGATTTTGTTGATCTCTGCCGGGGACCTCATGTTGGTTCGACCGGCAAAGTGAGGGCGTTGAAACTTCTGTCGAGTGCTGGTGCGTACTGGAGGGGGGATGAACGAAACCCTATGTTGCAGCGAATTTACGGAATCTCCTTCCCCACGCAAAGTGAACTCGACGACCATTTGGCTCGCCTGGAAGAGATCAAGCGAAGAGACCATAGAAAGTTGGGCAAGGACCTGGACCTCTTCAGCATTCAAGACGAGATTGGGCCGGGTTTAATCCTTTGGCATCCCAAAGGTGCCTTGATCAGGTTGTTGATTGAGAATTTTTGGCGCGAACAACACCTTAAACACGGCTACGAATTGGTCTACTCCCCTCATGTAGCCCGTCTGGATTTATGGAGAACCAGTGGTCACGTAGACTATTACCAGGACAATATGTTTGCCCCGATGACAGTGGAAGCCAGTGAATACCAATTGAAGCCCATGAATTGTCCCTTTCATATTATGGTGTACAAGTCCCATCTCCGGAGCTACCGTGAATTACCCATTCGCTATGGAGAGTTGGGAACGGTCTACCGATATGAACGGTCAGGGGTTCTTCATGGGCTTATGAGGGTTCGCGGGTTTACCCAAGATGATGCCCATATTTTCTGCCGACCGGACCAGATTGAGTCAGAAGTCCGTCAGGTATTGCACTTTACCATTTTTGTGCTTCGGCGGTTTGGATTTTCAGAGTTCGAACTCTATCTTTCCACCAGGCCACCCAAGGCGGTTGGCGCTCAGGAGAAATGGGATCAAGCCACTCAGGCCTTGGCGGCGGCCCTTAAGGGGGGAGGATTTTCCTACAAGGTCGATCCGGGGGAAGGTGTTTTTTATGGACCCAAAATTGACCTGAAGATCAAAGACGCCTTGGGCCGTGCCTGGCAATGCTCCACCATCCAGATCGATTTTAATAATCCCGAGCGGTTTGGGTTGACTTATATTGGAGATGATGGGAAAGCGCATCAGCCCATCATGATTCACCGGGCTTTATTGGGCTCCATTGAGCGGTTCTTCGGAATTTTGATCGAGCACTTTGCCGGAGCCTTCCCTACCTGGCTTGCCCCCGTTCAGGTTAAAGTTCTCCCCATTACTGACCAGCAAGTTCCTTATGGAAGGCAAGTGGTGGAGCAGTTTCGGACGGCTGGCTTTCGAGCGGAGATTGACTTACGGAATGAAAAGGTGGGGCTCAAGATCCGAGAAGCTGAAAAGGCTAAGGTGCCCTTTATGCTCGTTGTTGGAGAAAGGGAAAAAGAGGGAGAAATGGTTTCGGTACGAAAGCGGGGTGGGACGAACCTCGGAGCTTTAAAGATACATGAGGTACTGGATCTCATTCGAAGTGATATGCCAGTGGAGGAACTGACCAGTTCATCTCTTGAGGAATGAGCCGACCTGTTAGCGGAAAACAGCGCGTCAATCATTTGATTCGGGCCCCTGAAGTTCGGGTCATCGGTCCTGACGGGGAGCAGTTGGGTATTCTGAAAACACCTGATGCCCTTCGGCAGGCCAAGGATTTGGGCTACGATCTGGTGGAGGTGGCTCCAAATTCCGACCCACCTGTCTGCCGGATCATGGATCATGGAAAGTTTAAGTATGAGCAGAGTAAAAAGGAGCATAAGAGCCGGCAACACCAAAAGTCCACGCAGGTTAAGGAAATTAAGTTCAGGCCCAGAACCGACACGCATGACCTGGAAACCAAGGTCAGGCAAATTCGTGGGTTTCTGGCCGACGGGAATAAGACAAAGATCATCGTCATGTTTCGAGGTCGGGAAATGGCGAACCAGGAACTTGGGCGACAGGCCATGAGAAAAGTCATGGAAAATTTAGTGGAAGCAGGGACGATTGAAACCCAACCTCGAATGGAAGGGCGAAATCTGTTTATGGTTGTGGCGCCCAAGAGTTAAAGGGGTACAATGATGGCTCGACTGAAGCTGAAAAATCACGCAGGAGCCAGCAAACGGTTCAGGCGAACTGGCACAGGGAAATTGATGCGACGAAAGGCTGGGTTGAGGCATATTCTTACCAGCAAGAATGCCAAACGGAAAAGCCGGCTCAATGATACGGTTCTGATTTCTAAGGCTGATCGTTCTGCAGTCAAACGATTGCTCCCTTATTCCTAACCACCACTTTAATTAGACCAAGGAGAAAGCACATGCCTCGGGTAAAAGGCGGGCCGCAGACTCGGCGGCGTAGGAAAAAAAGGCTCAAGCTTGCAAAGGGTCAGTATGGAGCGAAAGGGAAGTTATTTCGCACTGCAACGGAGTCGGTCGATAAGGGTGGGGTCTATGCGTACATTGGTCGCAAGCGCAGGAAGCGCGATTTTCGCCGTTTGTGGGTGACCCGTATCAGCGCGGCCGTTCGCTCGTACGGTCTCACCTACAGCCGGTTTATGAATGCTCTCAAGAATGTCAACGTGGTGTTGAATCGGAAGGTCCTGTCGGATATGGCCATTCGGGACGTCGACGGATTTAAAAAGCTAGCCGATCTGGCCAAAGCTACCACCTAACGGTCGTCAGACTCTCTTCGCACGGCGTTTTCCTCACCCTCCTTCACTCAAGGGCTCAACCTCAAGTTCGAACAAGGCGACAGGCATAGTAATCTGCCAGGCTTCCAGGACTTCTGGATGGAGTTCACCAATGAGTCCGATTGGCTGGCCTTCGCAGATGATCTTCCCCACCCGTCCCTCCAAGAACGATCCATGGCTGGTTGGCTCCAATGTATAAGTCCGAACCAAGTGATACATCAACTGGTCCAAGGAGGTGTGTACTTCGGAAAAACTTGACGTGGGGTGGGCAATGAGGGCTCCGAGCTTCGTGAGAGTACGCGAGCCCAACTCCTGACCGAGGTCTGGGACTGCAACCTCCCCGAGTTCGAAAAGGCGATGAGGGTAGAAGGTGCGAGGAGAGGCCGTTTCTACTCGCAGAAGGGATGGGATCATCCAAGATCGCAGGCAGGAAAAATTCTGGGACATCACGTTATCAATCTCGACAAATTGTCCGGGGTCCCCGATTCTAAGACGCATCCGATCGACCAGATCTTCCGGAGACATCAGGATATTGGAAATAATCTCCTGATACCCCAATCCCACCATGTGGTCTCGGATATGGTCGGAGATTGTCTCGATGGGTGAAAGGGCCCCCACAGTAAATTGGGCAGGCATCAAAGGGGTAAAGGACTCATACCCTCGGCTAATGGCGACGTCTTCCGCGACGTCCACCGCATGCATGAAATCATTCCGGTAACAAGGAAGTCTTAGGGCCAATTTGCGCTGGCTGGCCTTCACTTCATACCCATAACTCGTCAAAGCTTGTTTTATCGCTTCGGTTCCTAATGGTAGCCCTAAGGCTGATTCGATTGCATGAACGGAAATTCGCTGGACTTGGGTGAATTCACAGGGAGTCCGAACGGTTCTTCCAAATTCCGTGGCGTAAGGGTAGGCCACCTCGATGGCTTCAATGGAAGCTCCCCGGTCGGCGAGGTTGGCAGCCAAAATATTGAGGGTAAGGAGGACCATCCGGAGATCGGTCCCAGTAACTTCTATCAACAATTCCGCATCGCCTGGGCGAACCTCGCCAATTTCCTGGCTGTTGATGATGGGAGGAAAAGAAAGGACCTGCCCTTCCTTGTCCCAAAGCAGAGGCAGTGAATCATGCCCGGCAAGAATCGATCCAAATTCCATTCCCTTCGGATGGATCGCAAGGATATCCTGCAAGGTCAGTTTTTCAGAAAACCCGAGAGGAACAAAACGGGCTTCTTGGGGCTTGACAAGCCCGTAGGTAACGGGAAATTGAATCGGATTCAGGCGATAGAGACCGATGGACACCGAACGACGTTTGTGCCCGTAAATGTCCGCCAGTTTCTCTTGCGCCTGAATAAGTTGGGTTAACCCGTCCTCGGTCATCCTATAGCTTACGGCGGTACAGGCAGCCACAAAGGGTCGGACGTTTTCCATCCCCGCTGCCACCATAATCCGGCGCTTGGGGCGAGATTTGGTTCGGAGGAATGGGTACTGAACTGGACACCCCTCAAGAGCTGAGCGGATTTGCCGGGTAATGCCTTCGACCGACCAGAGATCAGGACGATTGCTGTCCTGTAGTTCAATTCGAAGCTCTCCAGAGGTCGGGGTGTAATCCTTTAACTCCCCCTTGACCAGGGGCAACCGCGCTTCGATTTCTTCAACCGTCACGGCTCGGCCGAGGAGGCGCTCAAAATCCTGGTGGTAAATAGAAATGGTGGGCATGATTGTGGTGAATGCGGTTCTGAGGCCGACGAGGGTTTTCCCATTTCATATGAAGCGGCTTCGCATGGTTCGAACCTTTTCCAGGTCGCAGGAAAATAGGTCTCGAATATCATGGAGACCTAACGCCACCATGGCCATTCGATCCAGCCCTAGCCCCCAGGCAATCACGGGAACCGTGACACCCAGGGGGTGAGTCACTTCAGGGCGGAACAGTCCAGCGCCCCCAAGCTCCATCCACCCTAACTGTGGGTGGCGAACATGAAGCTCGACCGAGGGTTCCGTAAACGGAAAATACGCGGGCAAGAACCGACTTTCCTGAGCCTGGGCCATTTCTTTAGCGAAAAGCGTGAGGAGACCCAACAGCGTGCGAAAGTTAATGTCTTCGCCTAAGACAATGCCCTCCACCTGGAAAAAGTCCGTGGCATGGGTGGCATCGACTTGGTCATACCGGAAACACCGGGCAATGGAAAAATATTTCCCGGGAATAGCTGGGTTCGCCGCGAGCGTCCGCGCCGAAACGGCCGTTCCCTGGCTTCGTAAAACAAGCCGGCAGGCGCGTTGCCGGTCATAGCGATATCTCCACCCGGTCGACCCGGTGGACCCACCATTCTCATGGGCGGCGGCAACTTTGGAGAGAAACGGTTCCGGAATTTTGTCGGCATGAGTTGGCCGTTTCACGAAGTAGACGTCATGAATGGCCCGCGCAGGATGGAATTGCGGCATAAAAAGGGCGTCCATATCCCAAAATTCCGTTTCCACCAACGGCCCCCGCATTTCCTGGAATCCCATACTGACAAGCTTTCCTTTGACGGAATCCAAAAATTCACGGTAGGGGTGTCGGCGCCCGAACGCGACCCTTGGTGGACGAAGGTTAATGGTGTACCTTCTGAACCGTTTATTTCGCCAGGACCCATCTTTCAACATTTCCGGGGTAAGCTGGGAAACTTCCTCTAAAGCCCCGGGACGACAGAGTTTGGCGACGGTGTGGCCCTCAGGTGTGAGGAGGTAGACTCGTTCAATCCGTTCCTCGATCCGAAACGGTTCCCGGGTGTTCCCGCGTTTCACGGAATAGTGGCGGATCGTGGTTTGAAGGGAGGAAGGAAACGTGTGAAGACCTTTCGGGCCTTCGTGTAATTGGATGAGAAGTGACCGGAGGGCCTTTTCGGTCGGGCTCTCCACACCAGTGGCTTCGACGACCCCGCCTGATACCAAGCGTATGGCCCCTTCTTTTTTCAACAGGCCGATGGCTCGGCTTAACTCGGTTGGCTGGAATTCCTCTTTTGATTGGAGGTCCTTGACGGTCAACCGACGATCCTCCTGGTGGGCACTAGAAAGAGCACCTAAAATCCAGTCAAGTGGAGAGGCCACCACGTGATACCGCTGACCCACATCCGTGAGACTGACCAATGGCGTAACGATTTCTGACTCCATTCGAAGAAGACCCTTGGCCTGGAGCCATCCCAGGGCCATGCTGACTTGGGATTGTTCAAGGTGGCTCATTTCAACCAGTTGGGTATCCTTGACTGGCCCGCTCGTTTGATCAAATGCAGCCAGAATATTGACCTCGAGGGGGTGCAAACTCTCATGGATGGTCATGGTGTCCATACGATTGCCTAATGAAGGACCTTGTGTGCCTCGGACCGAAAGGCCCTAATCGTGGCTGCATAATCCGAGCTGTCAAAAATCGCCGACCCTGCAACCAAGATCCCCGCCCCGGCCTTGATAACCTCGGCCGCATTCTCAACCTTCACGCCGCCATCCACCTCGAGGACAGCGTGACTTTTGGTGCGGGCAATCAACTGGCGTGCCCGGACAATTTTATCGAGACTGGAAGGAATGAAACTCTGCCCGCCGAATCCAGGATTGACCGACATGATCAACAGGAGGTCTACAACCGAGATGACCTCTTCAAGGGTCGATAAGGGGGTTGAAGGATTCAACGTCACCCCGGCTTTAACCCCATGCTCCTTGATGGACTGAATCGTTCGATGCAAATGCGGGCATGTTTCGACATGGACTGTCAGGTAATTGGCCCCAGCCTGGGCGAATTCGGGAATAAATGAATCGGGGTGTGTGATCATCAAATGAACATCCAAGGGAAGGGCCGTCACTTTCCGTAAGGCCTCGACGATTGGGGGGCCGACCGTGAGATTGGGGACAAAGTGGCCATCCATGACGTCAATGTGGATGATATCTGCGCCAGCAGCTTCGACACGTGAGACTTCCTCAGCCAGGCGACCAAAATCGGCTGAGAGAATCGAAGGAGCAATTTGGACTGGTGGTCCCGTCATAAGGTTTCTTCCTTTCGGAGACGAGCGGCGAAAAACCCGTCCATGGGGTATGGCGTAGCCATTGTCAGCAGGTCTCCGTCTTGATTCACGAGAAACCGACCTAGGGGAGGGAGCCAGGGCGTCGAGGCTTCGTGGTAGAACTCTGGATGTGCCCGGCAAAAGCGGGAGATCACCTGGATACTTTCTTCGGGCTCCGTCGAGCAGGCACTATAGACTAACACTCCACCTGGTCTCAAGAGGCGCCACACATGTTCGAGGATCTGGTTTTGGACCATGCTGTGACCTTCAAGCCGGTCTGGCCCCTTGTGCCATTTGGCTTCAGGGTGGCGGTTCAACACTCCCATGCCGGAACAGGGTGCGTCCACCAAGATTCGATCGAAACTCTCTTCAGTGAGAGATCCATGCTCTTTGGCGTCACTCCAGTTCTCCCCCACGCTTGCGAGAATAGGAGTGAGAATGCAGACTCCGAGTCGACGACAGTTTTCTTCAAGAACCTTCAAACGCTTTGGGTTCTTGTCGATGGCGATAATTTCACCTTGGTTTTTCATGAGGGCGGCAATGTGGGTGGCCTTACCCCCTGGAGCGGCGCACGCATCGAGGACTCGGTGACCCGGCTTCACATCTAACAGGAGTGGAACCAACTGAGCCGCTTCGTCTTCCACATAACACCAACCCTCTTGAAGGGGCTGAAGGTTGCTGAGAGAGCCGCATTTTTCAAGGACCATCCCCACAGGACTGACTGTGGTCCGTCTGACATGGTGGCCTTCCTGAATGAGCCTAGCTTCAAGAGCATTCGGTGAACACCGTAAGGTGTTGGTGCGGAGCGTTAAAGGGGGAATGGTGGCCGCGTGACGACAAGCACGCTGTGCCCCTTCCAATCCGAATCGGCTGATCCACCTCTCCGTCAACCAAGGGGGACAGGAATAGCGGATTGACAACGCTGTGACGGGATCCTCAGAGATCTCTGGCCAGGGCGGGACCGGGAGTCGGCAAAGGCTGCGAAGGACCCCGTTGACAAATCCGGCCCAATTTCGACCCGGCGTTGTCTTCACCAGTTTTACGGATTCATTGACGGCAGCCGAATGGGGGATTTTATCAAGATAGCGGATTTGGTAGGCTCCCAATCGAAGAGCCTGCGCCACTGAAGCTGGGAGTCGGTGAATCGGGCGATCTGCCACCAGGTTGATATGCCAATCGAGGGTCCCCCGATGGCGCAGCACGCCATAAACCAAATCGAATGCCAGGGAAAGATCCTGCTTGTGCAAGTGAATACCCCTGGTGAAACGGTCAAAGGCTTCGTCCGGAAAGACGTCATACCGCTCGATCTTCCGCAAAATCTCACAAGCTGCCGTTCTCGCGTTCCAATTTCTCCCTGGGGCCTTGGATGAACTCGATGGGCTGGACATTGGGTCATGACCCCGAAGGCTTTATCACTTTACAACGATCCGTTTGGCGGAAATCCAGAAGTTCACGGGTTGGATGCGTACGAATGAGGTATGAACCGGGCGGAGGTCCTACGCTGTTTTTCCGGCCATTGTGCCTGCGAACGTCATGTTTGACGGGCGAACCGAGCCGCCAGTTTGATCGCCTCGATCAGGCTTTGAGGATCGGCTTTCCCTTGGCCAACGATGTCATAGGCTGTCCCATGATCCACGGAAGTCCGAATGATGGGCAAGCCCACTGTCATATTCACGCAACGGCCGAAGGCTACCGTCTTTAGCGGAATGAGACCCTGATCGTGGTACATCGCGACAATGACATCGTAGGCCCCGCGAACAGCGGCTCCGAACAGGGTATCTGCGGGAAGTGGGCCACTAACCTGAATGCCGCATTTTTTGGCTTTTTGGGTGGCGGGGGCGATCACTCGGCGCTCTTCATCTCCGAACAGCCCGTTTTCACCGGCGTGGGGGTTTAAGGCTGCCACACCAATCCGAGGCTTGGAAAGTTTAAAATACTTCTGCAGTGCAAAATTCGCCAAGCGAATGGCACCGAGAATCCGTGAGGGAGTCAGCGCAGCGGGGAGGTCACGAATGGCCACATGGGTTGTGACAAAGAGAATTTTGAAGGGGCCCCCAAGAATCATCATGCCCACCTGCTTTGAGCCGGTAAAATCCGCCAAGAGTTCCGTATGCCCAGGGTAGGCATACCCGGCTAGGCTGATCGCCTTTTTATTGATCGGTGCCGTGACGATCCCAGCAACACAACCACTCAGGGCAAGCTGGGCAGCCTTCTTGATACACTCCACAGAAGCTAAACCAGGACCTGCTGCTGGTTTCCCCATCTGAAAACGCCCTAGGGTTTTCCCGATAGGATCTAGCACGGGGAGACATCCCCTGGTGAACTTGCTCCGGGGCCCTACCTTAGGATCATCTTTGAGTCCCACCACTTTGACTGGGGAGCGAAGAGCCCGGACGGTTTTCCCCATGACTTGAACCGAACCAACCACGATGGGACGGCATAGCCTCCAGACAGTTGGTGAAGCCAGAGCTTTGACAATAATTTCAGGGCCGATCCCTGCGGGATCTCCCATGGTTATCGCGAGAATTGGGCGATTTGGAGGAGCAAAGGGAAATGGAGGCGTTACGGCCACGGACGGAAGTTCCTTGGGGAAATCGGCTTACCGGGTCGAAGTGGAAGAAAACTTGTGCTTGATATTTTTTAATTCCTGAACCACCTCATCAAGGATCTCCCGTACTGGTCGCCCGGTTTTATCTGCGATTTTCTGGCAGTCTTGGAATTCCGGAATGAATTTTGCTGCATCCCCAACACGGGCTGTTTTCACCCTAACCCATCCCTGTCGTAGGCGAAGCCTTTCCACTTTCCGGGGAAGTGTATAGCGGGTGACCGGTTGGACCCTAATTCCCAAGGTACTGGTTTCCTGAAAGATCGCCTGCACGACTGCCTCAACCTGGGCTGGGTTCACCAGGGCAGAGAGGACAATCCCCGGACGGCTTCGTTTCATGATCACGGGGGTAAGGGTCACATCCAGAGCGCCAGATTGAAATAACCGGTCCATGACCGTTTCGTAAACTTGGGGGTTCAGATCATCCACGTTGGTTTCAATCTGGACAATCTGCTCCAGGTGGTCTGCTCCAGGTGCGTAAGGCTTCCCAACAAAAATTCGTAGCACATTAGGCCATTCTTGGGAGTCCAGGCTTCCTGCCCCATATCCGATCCTATCGGTGACCATACATGGGAGTAACCGAAATTCTTGCGTGAGTGTGGTGAGCACGGCCATCCCGGTTGGGGTGGTTAACTCATGGTGAGGGCCCGCTGAAAATACCGGAACCTGCCTGGCCAATTCCGCTACAGCCGGACCGGGAACTGGGAGGGTTCCATGAGAAGAGTGGATGGTTCCGGATCCTACATTGACTGGTGAAGCGGACACGGTCTGAATGCCAAGTAGATGGCATCCCAACATACCACCCACCACATCCACTAAGGAATCAATGACCCCGATTTCATGAAAATGAACTTTTGACGGTGCAATGCCATGTACGGCCCCTTCCGCCAGAGCCAGTCGGTCAAACGCCTCAAGTGATTGGGATTTGACTCGACTGGGAAGGGTGCTTCTGGTGATGAGTCGGCGAATGCGGGCAACCGAAAGTGGGGCTGTCAGACCTTTTTGAATTTTAACATTCACCTTAGTTGCCCGAAGCGGCCCACGTTGAACCTGTGTCGTCTCTAACCGATACCCCTGAATGTCTAAGGCTTTGAGGCCCCGTTTGAGCGAAGTGGGGGCCAGTCCAGCATCAACGAGTGCACCGAGCATCATGTCCCCGCTGATTCCTGAAAAACAGTCTATGTGGAGATGGGGTCCCATCAAGCTTTCGGGTTGGATCAGTAGGTTGATCGCTTAAAGCACATACGGAATTTCTTTGCAAGTAACAATAGAGCGCCTACAGCCATTTCGGAATCGGGCCAATGAGCAACTTTCCGTGAGGTTGGTTGATCTGGTTACAGGGCCAAGCAAATGATCTTTAGAGGAGGTGCGGGCCTGCAAGGACGCCCTGGCCACCCTCTTCACCGCCAATGCCCGACTGGTGATTCTGGCCCGCCAGTAGCTGCGCCACGGAACACTGGGGGCTACTGGAAAATACCCCTGCACTCTTGCGGCTGGCTGGAAACGTCATTGCCACGCCAGGTAAGCCTCACGGGAGCAGTTTTCAAGGAACATTCCGAACGGCTGACTGTCACAACCATTTCTTGCAATGACTTACACTTCCGGGTATGCTGAGAAATTGACCTAACTATTCGGTTTTATAGGCCTTTCATGAGTGATCGCAAGAAAATCGAGGATTGCCGGCAAGAGATTGACCGGCTGGATAATGAAATCCTTCGTCTGCTGAATGAGCGCTCGAAGCATGTCATTGAAATCGGGCGCCTGAAGAAGGAGTTAGATGCCAACGCGCCCCTCCACACCTCCGGTCGGGAGTCGGCCATTGTGGAACGCCTCATGCGCCAAAATTCAGGACCCTTCCCCAATGAGGCCATTCGACCCGTATACCGGGAAATTATGTCGGCCTCTCTTTCCTTAGAAGGGACTCAAACGGTGGCCTACCTTGGTCCCTCTGCCACGTTTACCCACCTGGCCGCTCTCGGGAAATTTGGTCAATCGGCTCAATATCATCCAGTCAACGGAATTAAAGAGGTCTTTGATGAAGTCGAGCGGGGACGAGCCACTTTTGGGGTCGTGCCTATCGAGAATTCAACCGAAGGCGTGGTCAACTATACGCTCGATATGTTCATTGATTCGAATCTCCTCATCTACGGTGAGGTCCTGCAAGAGGTTTCCCATCATCTCATGTCAAAGGCGGACGGCCTTGAGGCGATACAAACTGTCTACTCTCACCCACATGCTATCGCGCAATGCCGCAATTGGCTGGAAACCAACCTTCCCAACGTCTTGATCGCTGAGACTCCCAGCACCTCCAGCGCCGCCGAAAAGTGCGCAGACGAACCGACCGCCGCGGCCATCGCCTCTGACCTCGCTGCTTCGCTGTATGGATTGCAAATTCTCAAATCCCGGATTGAGGATAACATCAACAATTTCACCCGATTCCTCATCCTTTCCCGCAACCCGTCTGAGCGAACCGGGAAAGACAAAACCTCTATCATGTTGTCCATCAAAGATAAGGCCGGCGCGTTGTACGACCTTCTTCGCCCCTTCGCCTCGAATGGCATCAATATGACCAAAATCGAGTCCCGTCCTTCTCGCCGGAAAGCGTGGGAGTATTTTTTCTTCGTGGATTTGGAAGGACACACTGAAGAAGACCGAATTCGAAAGACCCTGGAAGAGATTAAAGGACGCTGCCTGTTCTTGAAAATATTGGGGTCGTACCCTATCGGCACCTGAATGCCGGGCACAGTCCTTCAAGGAGCTTTGTTGCCAGGAGTAAGGTTTGAGAGCATCAACTTATGGGCCTAACGGTTCATCCCAACATTGCGAAGCTCGTGCCGTATTCACCGGGGAAACCTCTGGATGAGTTGGAGCGAGAGCTTGGCATTTGTGACGCGGTGAAACTCGCCTCGAACGAAAACCCTCTGGGGCCTTCACCAAAAGCCTTGGCAGCACTCCGCGATGCGGGGGGCACGTTGCACCGCTATCCGGATGGAGGAGCTCATCATCTGACCAGAGCGCTGGCGGACCGATGGAAAATGGTTCCCAACCAGATCATTGTCGGAAACGGGTCGGATGAGATCATCAGCTTGCTGGTGAAAGCCTTCCTTTCTCCCGGCGAGGAGGCCGTCATGGCCGACCACACCTTTGTGATGTACAAATTGGCCGTGACTGGTGGCCACGGCATCCCCATTGAAGTCCCCTTGACGAATTGGCGGCATGATCTTCCTGCCATGGCCAAGGCGGTGACAGACCGCACGCGGCTCTTGTTTGTGTGTAACCCCAACAATCCCACTGGCACCATGGTCACCCGGACCGACGTGGAAGCCCTCATGACCGCCGTTCCGGATCACGTCATTGTGGTCTTCGACGAGGCCTATTATGAATATGTGCGGGACCCTCAATTCCCCGACAGTATCCATTTTGTAAAACAAAACCGTCCCGTTGTGGTGCTACGGACCTTTTCCAAGATCTATGGTCTCGCTGGGTTGCGCATTGGCTATGGCATTACGACACCGGAAATCCTCAATTTCCTCCACAGAGTGCGCAATCCCTTCAACACCAACTCGTTGGCGCAACAGGCGGCCTTAGCTGCCCTCCAGGACGAAGACCATGTCGCCACCAGCCGGGCCCTCAACGAGGTGGAAATGGCCACTGTGGAAAAAGGACTCCAAGCCCTAGGGTTGAATCCGCTTCCCAGCCAAGCCAATTTTCTGTATTTCGATACGAAGCGGGACGGCCCGCAGCTTTTTGAAAAGCTCCTCCAAGAGGGGGTTATCATCCGCCATATCCGAGGCTCGCTGGTTCGTGTGACCATTGGGAAACCTGATGAGAACGCCCGATTCCTTGATGCGCTCGCCAAGGTATTGGAACAGGTTCCTTGCGTGGATCAAGGGATGCCCCACCCATGATTATCGTGTTTAAACCCAGTGCCACCGAGCAGGATATCGATCATGTGACCGATCGACTTCGGGAATTGGGCCTCAAGTCTCAAATATCCAGAGGAGAAGAACGCACCATCCTCGGCGTAATTGGAGATGAGCGGATTTTGGAAAACCAGCCCCTTACCGTGTTTGCCGGCGTTGAGAGTGTCACTACCATCTTAGCTCCTTGGAAACTCGTCAGTCGGGAGTTTCAAAAATGGGATTCGATCATTGATGTGAATGGAGTCGCCATTGGCGGGAAAACTCTCACCATCATGGCCGGGCCCTGTGCGGTTGAAAAGCTCGAAATCACCGTGGGCATCGCTCATGAGGTGAAAGCGGCCGGAGGGACCGTTCTAAGAGGAGGGGCGTACAAACCTCGCACTTCGCCATATTCTTTCCAAGGGTTGGGACGCGAAGGGTTAGACTACCTCGTGGAGGCCAAAAGGCAGACCGGGCTACCGGTGGTCAGTGAAATTCTGGACCCTCGAGATACCGATGTGTTCCTTGAGAAGGCTGACATCATTCAGATCGGCGCCCGCAACATGCACAACTTCGAACTGCTGAAGGAGGTGGGCGCCTACGACAAGCCTGTCCTGTTAAAACGCGGCCTTTCGGCCACGATCAAAGAACTTCTACTGTCTGCAGAATACATCATCTCCCGCGGAAACCGGAATGTCATATTGTGCGAACGAGGCATTCGAACCTTTGAGACCCAGTATCGAAACACCCTGGACCTCTCAGCCGTCCCAACCTTGAAAGAGCTGTCGCATCTGCCGGTCATCGTTGACCCCAGCCATGCCACAGGGAAATGGTCTCTGGTGGCTCCCATGGCCAAGGCAGCGATCGCGGCGGGTGCGGATGGACTCCTGATCGAGGTGCATTCCAATCCGGAATGCGCACTCTGCGACGGGGAAGAATCCCTCAAACCGCACCGATTCAAAGAGTTGATGAGCGACCTCAAACTGATTGCCAAGGCCGTGGGAAGAGAGCTATAGAAAATACGCCAACTCCTTTCTGGCTCATCTTCCACCTTCCAAACCCATCACCACGACTTTACGTTGATGTCCATTCACTTCAAACAGGTGGCCATTGTCGGCGTCGGTTTAATTGGTGGGTCCCTGGGAATGATCTTGAAGCGGGATGGCCTCGCCGAAGGGGTGGTGGGAATTGGCCGAAGCCTCACCAATCTTGAACTGGCCGTGAAGCTGGGAGCGATCGACCGGTTTGAGCGGGAGGCCGGGGAAGTGATGGGAGACAGCGATTTGGTGATCCTGGCCACCCCCGTCGAAAGCTACTTGGGGCACCTCAGGAATTGGGCGAAACATCTCAAACCCGGTACGATTGTCAGTGATGTTGGAAGCGTGAAGGGGCAGTTGATTGAACAGGTTGAGGAACTGGTTCCTCCAGGAGTGTGTTTTGTCGGGGCCCACCCGATCGCCGGCATGGAAAAATCCGGCGTCAGGGCGGGATCTCCCGACCTTTTTCGCGGAACCACTTGCATCCTCACTCCCACTGCCCGAACCAATACTGACGCATTGAACAAAGTCCAAGGCCTGTGGGAAGCGGTGGGCTCCGTCATCATTTCGCTGGATCCCTTTCTTCACGACTGGATTTTAGGGGCTGTGAGCCATCTCCCTCATATTGCAGCCTTCGCCCTCATGAATGCGCTGGCTGATCTTCAACGCGAGACGATCGGGGATGTGCCTCTTCTTGATTTTTCGGGAGGAGGGCTTCGGGATGCCACCAGAATTGCAGCCAGTTCGCCAGAGATGTGGAGGGACATCCTGTTGCGGAACCGTGAAAATCTTCTCGCCATGATTGAGACCTACCAGAGGCACCTGCAGAAGTATAAGGAGCTGTTGAAATCCCAAGATGGGCCAGGCCTTGAAAAGGAAATGGCACAGGCTAGAGAAGCAAGGCATCGACTCAAGTGAGCTCCCTTACTATCACCCCCCAGGGACCCCTTCGGGGAACGGTGAGGGTCCCAGGGGATAAGTCCATTACCCACCGGGCCCTCATTCTCAGCGCCCTGGCCGAAGGACCATCCACCATCACGGGGTATTGCAAAGGACAGGATTGCCTGAATACCCTTCGCTGTCTCCAGGATTTGGGAATTTCAATTCAGGAATTACCCGATTCACTTCAAGTATTTGGAAAAGGGCTCTGGGGGATGACCGAACCAACCCATCCCCTCGATTGTGGCAACTCGGGGACTGGCCTCCGGCTCTTGACCGGCGTCCTGGCTGGGCAAGATTTTTTCTCGGTTCTGACCGGGGATGACTCATTGCGCAGCCGACCCATGGGGCGCATCGTCACTCCCCTTCGCAGCATGGGAGCCAATATTCAGGGGAGGAAAGGCGGAGAGCTGACCCCCTTGGCCATCACCGGGGGGGCTCTCAAAGGGATCGAGTATTCCTCTCCGGTTTCAAGCGCTCAGGTCAAATCCGCGGTGTTGCTGGCAGGGCTTCTGGCCGATGGCCCCACGACCTTTGTTGAACCCTTACTATCTCGTGATCATACGGAGCGGATGTTTCGCTATTTGGGAATTCCCTTGGAAATCACGGGTCGGAAACTTCGCCTCACCGGGCGGACCCCTTTCCAAGCCAGGGACCTGTCCGTGCCAGGAGACCTTTCGGCAGCCGCCTTTTTTTTGGTTGGGGCCTCCATTGTCCCAAACTCCGAGGTGCAGATCCCCAACGTAGGATTGAATCCCGAGCGGACAGGCATTTTGGAGATTTTGAAGGAAATGGGAGCAGACATTCAGGTTCTTAACCGGCGGGAACAAGCCGGCGAACCAGTCGGCGACCTCCTTGTTCGATCAGCCTCCCTTCATGGGACCTCAATCGGGGTGGAGCGAATTCCTAAAACTATCGACGAATTACCCATTTTTTGTGTGGCTGCCTCCATCGCCAAAGGAGATACCACCGTGACAGGGGCACAGGAACTTCGACTAAAAGAAACAGACCGCATCCATGCCATGGCGACAGAGTTAAGAAAAATGAATGTCTCCATCCAAGAAACAGCAGATGGGTTCATCATTCGAGGTGGCTCGAAAATCCATGGCGCCGCCTGTGCGAGTTATGGTGATCATCGGATTGCTATGGCAGTGGCGATTGCCGGGTTGGCTGCCGACTCGCCCACGGGTATTGAGGACACGGCCTGCATCGACACCTCCTTCCCAGGGTTTTACCCTAACCTATTGGAATTATTGACATCTTCTCGTTAATCCCTAATAATAGTTTCCTTGTAGACTAACCCAGTGGGACCGAGTTCCCCTAAGCGGCGCCTTGTGATTACCATTGACGGCCCTGCTGGGGCCGGGAAGAGTACGACAGCCCGACAGCTGGCCTCTCGCTTGGGGTATACCTATTTAGACACAGGGGCGTTATATCGAGGAATTGCTTGGAAGGTAAAAATTTCAGGTGTTGACTATTCAAATACGAACCAACTGGAGCGACTCCTTTCCACAATGGATCTGCGGGTATCGTTGCAGAACGGTGAAACGAGGGTCCTGGTTGACTCCAATGATGTCACGGCGCAACTTCGCTCACCGGACATCAGTCGCCTCGCCTCTTCGGTTGCAGCTATTCCCACCGTCCGGGAGTGGGCGCTTCCTATTCAACAGAGGTGCGCAGGGACGGGTGGAATCGTGGTAGAAGGGCGCGACATAGGAACATGTGTTTTCCCGGACGCCGACGCCAAATTTTTTCTGGACGCCGACGTCAAGACGCGAACCAACCGTCGATTCCAGGATGAGCTCAAAGTTGGCCAGGGCGGTGACCGCCGTAAAGTCCAAGACCAGCTTCTTGCCAGAGATGCGCAGGATCGGTCCAGAAAGATTGCCCCTTTGAAACCGGCTCCCGATGCGGTGGTGATTGATTCCTCGCTCCTGACAGTGGGCCAGGTCGTTGACAAAATGATGGAAATAATTTCCGCTCGACGGTGAGCGCATTAGGGTATGGGATCCTTTGGCTTCTGTTCAGGGTCGTGGGCCAAATTTTCCTTCGATACCGGACCATTGGAGCCGAACACATTCCCCCCAAAGGTGGTGTGCTGTTGGCCGCCAACCACGCGAGTTATGCCGACATTCCCTTATTAGGGTGCGGGGTTGCGCGCCGGCTTGCCTTTTTGGGACGGTCCAACTTATTTCCGAACCCTGTCCTGAAGTGGATGTTGCGGTCTCTTGGCTGGATTCCGCTAAAAACCGAACGCTTGGATCGCCAAGCCTTCGGGGAGGCCATTAAGTTGTTGAAAGCGGGTAAGCCCGTTGTCATCTTTCCCGAGGGAACTCGCACACCCAATGGGAAACTGCAGCCCGGAAAACCAGGCATTGGCGTGATTGTCGCGGAAGCCGAGTGCCAGGTGGTTCCCGTGTATATTGGAGGCACCTACAAGGTTTTACCGATGGGATCGTCTCGAATTCGCCTTCACCCTGTGGTCGTGACGTTTGGAGAGCCCATTTCTTTCAGTGAAGACACCCAAACCTATCAGGGGAAGGCTTTTTATGAGCATGTGAGTCGAACGGTTATGGCGAGGATCGCTGAGTTAAGCCACGTGGGGCAGTCGGCGACGCCTGTTTGATCAACCCAGGGTCCCCAGCCGCCCACGTTTTCACAATGGCTGGCTGACCACTTGCCCACCGCGGGTCAGTGCGGTGGAGATTAGGATTATGGATGGACATCGCATCAGAGCCAACTGAAGAATTTGACCGAGGGTCCCTTGCTTCTCTTTATGAGGAAACCTTTCGCAATTTCGAAGAGGGAACCATCACCGAAGGCCGGGTGGTGGCGATTCAAAAAGATAGAGTCGTCGTTGATATTGGGTACAAATCTGAGGGGATGATTTCCACCAGTCAGTTTATTCCCGAGGAACTTGAGACTCTTTCGGTCAATGACCGCGTACAGGTCTATATCGAACAACGGGAAGATGCAGAGGGCAATCTTGTCCTTTCCAAGGAAAAGGCCGACAAGATGAAGACTTGGGAAGACCTGGAAATCGCCCATCGAGATGATAAAGAAGTCCAAGGGCGAGTCATCTCCCGCATAAAAGGCGGGATGATGGTGGATATCGGCGTGAAGGCTTTTCTCCCCGGTTCCCAAATTGACCTGACCCCCATTCGAGATCTTGACGGGTTGGTCGGAAAAACCTTTTCTTTTAAGATCATCAAAATAAACCACCGGCGAGGGAATGTGGTCATTTCCCGTCGCGCCCTCCTCGAAGAAACTCGCGATAAGAAACGGCGAACCACCTTATCGACTTTGGCCGAAGGTCAGCTTATCCAAGGGATTGTGAAAAACATCACCGATTACGGCGCCTTCTTGGATTTGGGAGGCATTGATGGACTCCTGCACATCACCGATATCTCATGGGGACGGGTTGGCCATCCATCGGACATGTTCCGGGTGGGCGACAGACTGGACGTGTTGGTTCTGAAATACGATCGGGAGTCCGGACGGATCTCCTTGGGACTCAAACAAAAAACCGCAGATCCGTGGATGGACATTGCCACCAAATATCCCGAAGGATCGCGGGCTCAGGGAAAGGTCGTCAGCCTGACCGATTACGGAGCGTTTGTTGAACTGGTCCCCGGCGTTGAGGGCCTTGTTCACGTTTCAGAAATGTCGTGGACCCATGAGGTGCGGCATCCGTCACGGGTAGTCTCGGTCGGCGATTATATCGAGGCCCAAGTCCTTCATGTGGACCAACATGGGAGAAAGATCTCCTTGGGGATGAAACAGACGGCTCCCAACCCGTGGGACCTTATTCAATCGCGGTATCCTGTTGGCACCCGGATTGAGGGGAAAGTAAAAAGTGTCACAGACTTCGGCACGTTCGTGGGCCTTGACGAAGGGATTGACGGGCTTATTCACATTTCGGATATGTCATGGACTAGACACATTAAGCATCCTTCCGAGTTGTTCAAAAAGGGGCTGCGGGTGGAAGCCGTCATCTTACGAATCGATAAAGAAAAAGAACGGCTTTCCCTCGGGTACAAACAACTTATCCCAGATCCCTGGAAGTCAGAAATTCCAACCCGATATCAGGTCGGTGGGACGGCTTCGGGCCCCATATCCAAAATTGCCGATTTTGGTGTGTTTGTCGAGCTGGAGGGCGGAATCGAAGGCCTCATCCACATTAGCGAGATTGGTCAGGAACCTCATGGGCGACTCGAGGACAAATTTAAAATTGGTGACCCCATCACCGCCAAGATTGTCAAAGTCGATTGCGATGACCGGAAAATTGCCCTAAGCTTGCGGGAGTATAATCAGGGTCTTGAGACTCAAGAACTCGAGGAATTTCATTCAGCCCAAGGGGATCCGGACCAAAGTTTAGGGCGGGTCGCGGAAAGCCAGGAAAGCCCCCGGCAGGAAGAGTCGAGCAATCAAGGAGAAAATGCCTGAACAGGTGACGTGATGTCCGAATCACAGCCAGGCCCTGCTTCTCCTACCCGATGGCGCCGAATCTTCTGGATGTTAGCGAGCGCTTTCGTGCTCACGCTGTTGGGCAAGGCCCTTCTTCCCGAATTGACCTCCTTCGGGCAAGAGCGCATTGCCCTGGTCAGAGTGGAAGGCCCCATTCTGAACTCCCAACCTGCGGCCGGCGAAATTAAGACATTCGGAGAAGACCCCTTAGTCAAAGCTATCGTCCTTCGGATCGATAGCCCGGGCGGTGGGGTGGCCTCTTCACAAGAAATTTACAATGCGGTCAAACGGGTCAGGGAGCAACACAAAAAACCCGTGGTTGTCTCCATGGGAACCGTGGCAGCCTCCGGTGGGTATTATATTGCCGTCGCCGCGGATCGAATTTTAGCCAATCCCGGCACGCTCACCGGAAGTATCGGGGTCATTATGCAGATGGCCAACCTGGAAGAACTCCTAGAAAAAATCGGCGTTCGGAATGTGGTCATCAAGAGCGGACGCTATAAGGATGTGGGGTCGCCCTTCCGGGCTATGGGAGAGGAGGACCGGGAACTCCTACAATCGGTTATGGATGATGCTCACCGGCAATTTATTGAAGCCGTGGCAGAAGGACGGTCCCTGGATATCGCCGATGTGGAGGTTTTGGCGGACGGACGGATTTTTACCGGGCAACAGGCCAAGGACGTTCTGTTAATTGATGAAATTGGGGACCTTCAAGACGCCATAAAGCTTGCCGCCGATATGAGCGGAATCAAGTACCCTCCAAAGGTGATTGAACCCTCCCGGCGATTTTCTTTTCGGGAGTTTCTTACAAACCGTTTCTTCGGGAAGACCTCGGCACTGCCTCTTCAGACCGGAGTCCACTTATTGTACTTGATGGCCTTTTAAGGAGAGTCGGTTTGCGCCGACGAAACCAGCTTCCCAAACCAGTCACTCGGTCAATGTTATTTGATGAGGGAGACAAAAGATGACAAAAGCTCATCTTATTGAAATGGTGGCAGAGAAGGTCCCAAACCTGAACCGACGGGAAGCAGAAAAGGTTGTCAATTGTTTCTTTGACTCGATTCGGGATGCTCTCCGGAATGGGGAAAAAACAGAAATCCGAGGATTTGGCAGTTTTCGCTTGCGAATCAGGCGGAACAAGAATGGACGGAATCCCAAAACCGGGGAAACCGTCTCGGTGCCCGAAAAACGAATGCCCTTTTTCAAGGCCGGCAAAGAAATCAAAGAACTGCTCAACAATAAGACGGCGGAATGATCCCCGTGAACACCCCAAATTCTGACACCTCTATTCCGGAAGTCGCCTGGACCGAAGATGCCCTCCAACGGCTAGAACAGGCGCCTGTGTTTTTGAGGGGGATGGTCAAACGCCTTGCGGAGAAAAAGGCTCGAGAGCTTGAACGAGTTGAAATCACCAGCGAGCTCCTCGATCAATTCAAGCGGCAAATGATGGGACGGATGGGAGGGGAATCGGCGATGGCCGAAGCGGCTTCCCAAATGGGGAAAGGCCATTTGCCTTGGACGGCCGAGGCTCGAAAACGCCTCGAATCAGTTCCGGAGTTCATGCGGGCTATGATCCAGCGGATCGCGGAGGAAATCGCTCAGGAACGCGGACATTTAGAGGTCAACGTCGAGCTGTTTGAAAAGGTCGAAGCGTTGGGGGATAAACCCGAACATGCCTTAGCTCCTTTGGAATGGACGGAAGGGGCCCTCGCGATGTTGCACGAGAAGATCAAAGACTCACCTCCGATAGCCATGGAGTTTGTGACTGACATGCTGAAGCGGGACGCCGAAGACCTTGCCCGCGAACGGAAGTTATCCCGCATTGACGATGGGATCCTGACCCAACTTTGGGAAGCTCCTCAGGAACAAATTGCGTGGACCGATGAGGCCTGGAAGCGACTTCTGACCTCACCAGATTTTGTCCGGAGCGGGATCAGAAAGGCCGCCGAACGCCGAGCCAGGAAACTGGGGCTCAAAGAAATCGATTCCGAACATCTTACCCAATTTCGGAACGAAGCCATGATGAAGGCCGTGAAACGGATCCGGAGTTTTGGATACAAAGAACTCACCTTTAACGCCTTTGATGACGCACTCGAGAAGGTCAAACGATTGAAGGGCAATGATCAAGCGGAACAACGACTTGGTGAAATCCGCGAATACATGAAAGAGAAACCGGAGGCGGGCGTCCTTGGGGAAGAATTAATGGATCGATTCCGAAAGTACCTCAAGGGCGAGGGAAAGCTCTAACGATCTTCCTGTCTCGGGTTCTCCAATCTTCTTTTCAGCTTTTCCCTCTCCAGTATTTCCTTTTATTCCTGACATTTCCCTTGTGCGGCAGCTCGTGCGAGTTGATCAACGACTTCGTTGTATGGCTCACCCGAATGGGCCAGAACCTTTTTCCACGTCAGAACCATGCCGGAATTGCGGACAGCCTTCACATAGGCCTGGGTAAAGGGCATTTTAGCTTTCCATGAACCCTGCGGCCAGCTCGCCAGACCTTGGTAATCATAATAAACGGTTGCGGCAGGGATTCTCTGGTGTTCGCACCAGGCAAGGGCTCTGAGGACCGCGGTAATTTCTCCAGCCACATTTCGATGGACGTGGGCCTCCGGCGAAACATCGTTCCCGTTGGCTCGGTGCAGCTCCTGGCCTCCCTCCATAACAAGGTAAGCCCAACCGAAACGCATGCCCCCTTCCGCATGCTGGAGGCAGGCTCCATCAACCCAAATACCCACCGGCCCATGGATTTTTGGAGCCCTTTTTCTTCTCCTTTCCTTCCTTGGAGCGCCTTGGCCTGAACTCCCAGAGGCGAAAACCTCTGCTTCTTGGCTGGTCTTAAAGGATTCGTATTTCGCCCCAGAAAATCCCTCCACCTGAGCCCGACACGCCTCCCAAGTTGTGTAGACTCCAGGCTGACGCCCTTTCTGGACCCCATAGAACTTCATGGCCTTGGTTATTCACCCTTGAGTTTTTTTACTCGCTTCCGGACGAGGGTGGCGCGCCCTTCCTCCTCCGGTATGCCTTCAGCAAGGGCCAAATAGGTTTCATATTCCTCGATCGCCCGGCTTGGGTTTACCACTTCCAAGGCTTCAGCCAGGTTGAACCGTGCCCGAGCATAGTTTGGTTTCAAAATAATGGCCCGTTCGAACAACTCACTTGCTTGGATACGGTGTCCCTGCTGCGCAACCACAGCTCCGAGGTGGTTAATCACCTCCGGCACATTAGGCCGAATGGTCAAAGCCTGCTCGAGTTGAGCACGGGACTCCTGTAAAAGCCCCTCCTCCTGGAGAGCTAACCCCAGTCGATGATGGGTTTCAGAAAGCCTTACTGAATCTTCGAACCCGTGGGAAATGGCCTTCGTGTACGCCTTGATTGCCGTCCTGGCATCCCGAACCCCACACGACGCAAACAATGCGGCTTCTCCCCTCGCGAATTGCTGAAGTGCCAAGAAGTCTTTGGCTTTCTCCGAGACAATATCGCCACCTTGGGTCCTTCCTTCAACGCCTTGGGAAAGCTCGAATCCCGGAAGGAAAGCTTTTTGGTAGCTGGTGAGGAGCGGTTCATATGGATCAATGGCCACTGAAGCCACGAGTAATTTCGGGGCATCATCACTTTCTAGGACGAGGTATTGAGTTGTACTGGTTTTATCACCGGTTCGGTAGAGCACAGCGGTCTGGAGAGATCTCCCTCCTAACAAACTGGTCGAGTTTAAATAGACCTCAAACGTAGGATTTAACTGGGTGAGGGTTCCACGAAGAACCGAGTAGGGTTGAAGACTGAGCCCATCAAGGTACCGAAACACACCACCAACAAAAACATCATCCTCATTGAAAAAATAGAACCGATCATGGTCGGGTTGGAGACTCTGGGCAATTCGTTGGAGCTGCTCTCCGGATCCCCATGGCTTTCGAGTGAACGATGTCCCTTCCCAGCTCGCGAGGATTAGCGGCTTCGCATCACAGAGCCGAGTAGTTCCAAGCAATTCCAGATCGCTTTCAGAGGGCGGGAATTCCGGTTGGGAGGCCGGGGTGGCACAAGAAAGGAGCAACGAGAGGATGGCGAATATGCTCAGCCACCCAACCCAGCATTTCACAGCACTCATTCCGCCCGACCGGTTAGATGAATACATGCAAGGTCAAAAAAGACTAGAAGCTGACAAGATCCTCCAAGAGCACAACGTCGGGAGATTTTCTAAAATTTTTACGCATGCCAGCGGTGAAAAAGAATCAAGATAGAAATGATTGGACTGGCTCAGGCCATGGCAACATCAACCACCGAAAACCAAAAGATGTCTGAGTTGAGGATGGGATAATTGATGGGGAAGTGGTGGGCGATACTGGTATTGAACCAGTGGCCTCTTCCGTGTGAGGGAAGCGCTCTCCCACTGAGCTAATCGCCCACAGGTGGTCAGTCTACCACAGGGGTATGGAGAGGGACAACGAACCCGCATCGGAAATATCCTATCGAGCCAATTCGGTGTGGCCTTTCTCCATGGAGTGAGGCGAGGTTGTGCCCGATGAGAGGATACATCCCTCTGATTTTTTGTTATTATCTCTTTTTGGCCAACGGTGTGAAACATGCCACCTCTCCTAGCTCTCATCCTTGCCACTGTTCTTATACTCGGCACCGCACAGTCCAATTCCCAAGTTCAGGCCCCGCCACCTACCAAAGCAATAAGGGCGGGTACCATTCTCATCGCGAGTCCTCATCTGCTGGACCCACACTTTCAAAAAACCGTTGTCTTGATCTGCCAGCATAGCTCACAGGGGACGATTGGGCTGATTCTGAACCGTCCCCTGGAAATTCCCCTGTCAAAGGCCCTGCCAACAGTCCCCGCGCTGGAAGGAACCTCTCATGTCCTTTACACTGGTGGCCCCGTTCGACCGAAAGGGATTCTCATGCTCTTCCATACCGATACCCCACCAGCCAACACGCGGAAAGTCTTTGAGGAGGTTTACTTTGGAGGGAACGAAGAGGTGGTCGAAAAGATAGTAACCAACCCGAATCCAGGCATGCCGTTTCGAGTGTACGCTGGTCATGCAAGCTGGTCCCCCGGGCAGCTCAACGCCGAGATTGAACGGGGGGGCTGGGCGACCCAGTTGGCTGAAGTGAACAGCGTGTTTGACCCAGCCCCTACGACCCTTTGGGATTACTGGTACCACAAACTCACCACCCCTCATTTGTTGATTAAGAATTCCATTTATCTCAGGAAAAACCAGGTTCGCCACGAGGGCGTGAGCAGTTTCCGCCGGGACAGGCCTTTGCCGTGATAGAAAAGCTGCCACCCCCGGGTAGCATCGAAGATCGGCTTTTGAATGGCCTGGCCCTTGGCAATCCTTGGAGAAATGGGAGACTCGGGCAAAAACAATCCTTTCATGACCAGGCCTCCCAGGTGAAACAAGAGAAAATTGAGCACGGAGTTCTCACGCCGGAAGACACCCGGTCAACACGGATTTAGGCGGAACCCATCGACTCACGGTTTAGACGCTGCTAAACTATTATGACCAGGGAAGGAGTACCGAATTGAAGGCCAGACCCCAGAGGTTCCCTGTGGCAATCCCTGGCACGATAATACTTACATAAAACTGTTGATTCTTCTTGACCTGCCCCACCAAGATGTTCATAAATGCTGCCTTTCAAAGAGGTTGGGGGTTGCAAACTGCCCGAGGGCACAAGCAGAGTTGCACCGTGCGGGAACACCCTGAACCATTCAACTGTTCCTCTCTCACTTCCTTCCAGAATGGGGAGAGTCTCACTCCCTACGCTGGGCGGACTCATCCATTTATCTCCTCTCTTATTCGTCCTTCATCCGTGTTGAGAACATTTCCCCTGGGCAACGAACACAGGGCCCGGTCCATTTTAGCAGGCAGCTAAACGAGGAGCGACCGGGTTGGAGGATAAGCGCGGGGCTGGATTCCAGCTTGTGGGAATCGTGTTCGTCAAGAAGACGGATCCCAACAAACTCACCCAACCCCTTTGGAGAAGGAGAGGTTTTATGGAAGGTTAGGCACCCTTCCGCGAGCAGAGGGACCCCCATGACTAAACGAACACAAACATTGTTGCTGGTGGATGATTCTCCGGTAGACAGGGCCTTGTATCGCAGACTCCTCAAACACGACAAAACCCGGACTTGGGTAGTCCTGGAAGCTGAGACGGGCAAAGAAGCGATGGAGTTCTGCCGTACTCACGAACTGGGCTGTATTCTTCTCGATTACCACTTGCCGGATTGTACGTGCCTTGATTTTATCAAGTCATTGGGACAGGACGGCCCCATTTATTCCATTCCGGTGGTTATTCTGACCGGCCAAGAGGACGAATTGCTCGGCCTGAAAGCGGTTCAGGCCGGAGCCCAGGATTTTCTTCTAAAAGGGAAACTCGACTCCCAAGTCCTCATCCGCTCTCTCCATTATGCGATCGAACGGAACCAATTGCTTCGTGCCCAAGAGCAGCAAATCAACCTTCTCCGCCAAAAGCACCAGCTAGAAGAGCTCCCTCCCGGCCTTCAAAATCACATAGGCCCACAATGGAATAGGACATTGGAAGCTCGTGAGGCACGGTTCCGTGTTGTCATCGACCAAAATGTGGACGGAATGGTGATCGTCGGGGAAGATGGAACCATTCGCTTCCTCAACCCTTCTGCTGAGGCCTTGTTTGCTCGACCCAAGCAGCAACTATTGGGGGGGGCTTTCGGGTATCCAGTCATCCCCGGGGAAACAACGGAAATTACTCTTCTGAGGGAGGAAAAACATCCGGTCACTGTTGAAATGCGGGTGGTTGAAATCGATTGGGGAAATGAAACAGCCCACCTTGCCTCGCTTCGTGACATTACCTTACGGAAGGTGGCTGAGGAAGAACGGAAGCGCGCCGAAACACAGATGCAATATATTCAGCGGCTGGAGAGCCTTGGTATTTTGGCAGGCGGGATCGCCCATGACTTCAACAATTTGCTCATGACCATCATGGCCCATTCTGGTTTGGCCGCAAAGAAGATGCCATTGGAATCCCCGGGACGGGACCACTTGCAAAAGATTGAACAAGCGGCCTTACGGGGAGGCGAATTGGCCAATCAAATGCTGGCCTATGCCGGTAAGGGGAGGCCGGTCATTCAAACCATCAATCTTTCTACATTGGTCGAGGAAATGGGCCATTTACTATCGGTGTCCATTTCCAAACTCGCTGTCCTGACTTATGACTTAATGGCCGAGATCCCACCCGTCCAAGTCGACCCCTCCCAAATCCGGCAGGTGGTCATGAACCTGATTATGAATGCGTCGGAGGCCATTGGAGAACGTAGCGGGATGATTACCCTCCGTTCAGGGGTCATGGCCGTTAATCGCGCTTACTTGAGTCAGGGACATGTCATCGGTGATCTCCCTGATGGTGAGTGTGCCTACCTTGAGGTTCAGGACACCGGGACTGGAATCGATGAAGAAACAATGGAAAAAATTTTCGATCCATTTTTTACGACAAAATTCACGGGGCGCGGGCTTGGGCTTGCAGCCCTTCTTGGGATCGTCCGTGCCCACGGTGGCGCCATAAAAGTCACCAGCCAGGTGGGAGAGGGCACATCATTTCGCATTCTGTTGCCCTGCGCCCACACTCATGAATTCATTCCACAAGAAGGACGCGACGGAAACGGGTCATGGGAAGGAAGCGGAACAGTCCTCGTCGTCGATGACGAGGAGGACGTACGGGTGGCCGCCCAGCTTATTTTAGAGGACATTGGATTTCGTATTCTCACGGCTCGGGATGGACGAGCCGGGCTCGACATGTTCCGCACCAATTTGGAAACCATCCAAGCCGTTCTTCTCGACCTCACCATGCCCCACATGAGTGGAGAAGAATTGTTTCAGGAAATTCGCCAGCTGCGTCCCGACATTCCCATAATCCTTTCAAGCGGCTATTCCGAGGAAGAAGCGCTCAAACGCTTTGCCGGGAAAGGCATTAATGCCTTTATTCAAAAACCTTACCAGATCGATTCGCTAATCGATAAAATCCGCCAGATATTCGAAAAAGCCCCATCCCTCCCATCGTAACCCGTTTACCCTTCACACCCATTTCCAAAAGCAAGAGGATAAAGGGGCAGGTCTTGTCATAACACAAAAGCTTTGCCCTTCCCTCCTCTCTTCCACCCTTTCTTTCTGAAAATCAAAAGAATTGGTATTTCATAAAACCATTAAGAAATCCTCATAACTCCCTCTAATCAGTAAATTTCGGCCACCCCGTGGATGAGAAACTTCATGGAACCACATGAACCCTGTTTACCG
The DNA here is from genome assembly GCA_022572725.1 of Nitrospinota bacterium. GTDB lineage: Bacteria > Nitrospirota > Nitrospiria > Nitrospirales > UBA8639 > JACZVJ01. The sequence continues at coordinate 62,834 of JACZVJ010000002.1, forward strand.
GGATTCAAGTTTAAAAACCATGGACCCGAAGTCGCCCATAGCAACAATGTTCATCCACACTTAAAAGGAGGAAGATTATGGATGTCTCTGCTGTTGGCAGTGCAGCTCAAGCTACCGAGGCTCTTGGAAAAGGCCCCACCCAACAAACGCAACCGGTCCCACCCCCACCCACGGAGCCATCTGAGAGTGTATCCGTGGAAATTTCTGATGACGCAAAAGCCTTAGCGGCCAGTTCACTCGCAGACAAGTAACTCCCTTCACAACACCCTAGGGTGGTACGTCAAGGGATGGACGTACCCCACCATTCGGTTGTTAAAGTTCCAACCCACCTAATTCTCTGATATTCTCCTCTTCAAATGTGGCGATTCTTTTTTTCTCCACCGAGATTCCAAGGCTATAGGGGTCAGAGATAAGGCTCGAGTTTTGCAATCCAGCAGTCCACAGGACTAGGTGGACGCCCTGCTCCAGCCACCCTATTCCCCAGGTAAGCCAAGCATGCTGTGAGTCCTCAATCAGCTAGAAGCGCTTGCCAGCCCAAAGCCTCCTATGGGCACTGTCCATTCAAGAATCGCTCTGACCATGCCGACCTGATTTGATACGGATTTATCTGAATGAACATTCCGTCACAGCTTTGTTCCCTTTACCAGTCACCAGAAGTGCTTCATACCATTCCCACGGAGCCACACTCATGCGATATCTGTTCAAACTGTTTGTCTGGGTCCTGATTCTTCTCCCATTGCCGGTCCTGGGCGGTATTTATTTGTGCATTGAAGATCACCCGTTGATTCAGCGGGACGTCCGACTCACTCCGGATGAAGTGCAAAGGGCCAAGCGACTCTTTCAGGAGCACGATCCCCGAAAACTCAAAGACGGGGAAATCAAAACCGTGAGCGTGAGCCAAAGAGATTTAAGCGTGGCATTAAATTATCTGGTGCATCTGCTGGGACGCGGTGGCTCAGTCGTGACCGTGAAAGACGGCTACCTTGCTGCCCAGGCCACGGTCAAACTTCCCACGAACCCGTTTGGCGCTTATGTGAATGTCGACGTCGGGTTAACCCAAACAGCGGATTTTCCTCGCTTCGCCCACCTTCGCATTGGGCGGCTGGAGATTCCCAAGTGGCTGGCGGATATGGGATTTCAACGTGGACTTGACAGCCTGTATGCCAATTCAGGCCATGAGTTTGCCAGCGATGTCATTCACAATGTGGCCATGAATCACAATCGATTGAAAGTCACCTACCAGTGGAACTCGGAAATTACCGAAGTCGTACGTAGCGTCCTGGTGTCAGAGCAGGACCAGGAACGACTGAAGGCCTACAACAAAAAGCTGGTGGAGGTCGCCTCTCACTCAAATGCAAGGGCCAAAGTCTCCTTAGTGAATGTGATGCAACCCTTGTTTGTCCTTGCCCGGGAACGCTCGAAGAACGGTGATGCAGCGAAGGAAAATCACGCGGCCATTCTTGTCCTCTCCGCATACGTCAACGGGCGGGGGTTGAAAAGATTGGCACCCGATGCTGAAAATTGGCCGCAACCTGTTCGGCACCATGTGACCCTTCGCGGGCGAGAAGACTTTTCCCAGCACTTCATGACTTCGGCAGCATTGTCTATGGTGGGTGGCAACCTCATCTCTGACGCGATTGGGCTCTTTAAAGAGGTTGAGGATTCACGTGGGGGGAGTGGATTTAGTTTTGCCGATCTGTGCGCAGACAAGGCTGGCACGCTTTTTGGCGAGAAAGCCACTTCGACGAAACATGCGCGGAATGTGCAGCAACGTCTCGCTGGCTTGCTTGGTGAAGGGGATCTGATGCCGGTGGCGAGCGATTTACCTGAACATATGCCCGAGTCAGAATTCAATCGGCGTTATGGCGGCCTCAAAAGCCCCCAGTACAAACACATGATGGCGAAAATCGATCGACGCGTCGCGGCGTTGAGACTCTACCAGGAGCATCGATAGGCGGAAAATATGACCGCCCCGGAATTCAAAGCCACGATTGCAAAGAGGGGAGGGGGGTTACGTTGGAGGATTTGAAGAAGCCTAACGATGGGAAGTTTTCTCGAGCTTGTGGCGAGTCAATGCTAAGCTTTAAACATTTGCTGAGAGAGCATTGATTTGTTGGTCCAATTTGATATTTCGAAGAGCCAAAAGTTCCCTCGCCTTTTCAAGGATAGAATCAAGATCGTACTCACCTTGACCTTCAATGTCGAATAAGGTTTCAACCTCTCCAATCATTCCCTTCAACGTTTTAATAATTTCCAGAAAAGCCTGTTGTCCCAAATGAAGGCCTGTTTCAATGTTCCTGGAAATCTCAAGAAGCATTTCGTCACTGGCCTGGGTAAGGCAAAGATCCGCAATCAATCCGGATAAGGACACGCACTGAAAAAACTGAGCATGCACATGGCCAGGTGGCACTTTGTCAGGCTCGTCACTAAAACGGACCGCTGACACGAGTTCCTCGGGAAAGTTCCATTGAGAAAGGAGCCAACCTCCCACGACGGCATGGTTGGCGCCAAATTTCTCAACCTCGTGAGCCAGGACACTCAGATGAGAACTCGGATCGAAGTTCGGGTCCACATACAACGTTGAATCAATCTGATCCAAAGCCAACATGCCGATATCTTGAATAAAGGCGGCGGTAAAAAGTTCTTCGAGATCCTTTCGATGACACGCCTCCCCGAGGGCCCGACAGGCAGCACCAGCAATTAACGCGCGACGCCAAAACCATATTTGGTTCAACCCCTCTCCTTGTTCACGTCGGAGGGACTTGACCAGCGAAAAGGAAAGGGCTAACGAGAGGACTCCATTAAATCCAATAACCATGACGGCTTTTTGCAAGTTGTTGACTTTCTTTTGATGGCCGTAAAGAGCGGAATTCGCCATGCGCAAGATTTTGGTTGAGAGTGCAGGGTCAATCGATAAGATTCGTGCCACATCCTCAACATCGATGTTTGGATCCTTTGCCAGTTTAATAATTCGCAAGGCCACCTTTGGCGGACTAGGCAAATTGGTGCAGGATTGGAGTCGAGCTTCACTTTCCGGCGGCATGGAGAACAGGGGGTTTTCCATAGGTTCGTGGACCCTACCAGAAGTACGGGTGTACGGGGTTCCGTCTGAAATCCTTTGTATTAATATAGTTTCGGCCATTTTGATGTGAAATGAAGATCCCCGTAGCCGGTTCTGGCGAATGCCAAGAAAAAAGTTCGGTTTTGTATCCGCATACAGGATGAACTGATTAATAAGACCACCCATTGAGGCCGGACCCGATTTGTCGTAGATTCCACCAGGCTAACCCTCGACCGGTAGGAATCCTCCCTTTGAGTATTGCCCCTCACGCTGGTGATACAACGAACAAGCTGGGCACCGTGCCCCGATGGCTGAGGGTGATCCAGGACGGATTTGTCCTCTGGGTTCTGGCAGGAGCCCTTTGGGGATACCTGGCCCCCGAAGCCGCAGCACCCGGGAAACTCTGGATTCCCGAGGCCTTGGCCGCGATCATGCTGGGCATGGGGCTGACGCTCAGCTCAAAGGACCTGTCCAATCTTCGGTTCGCCGGCAAATTGCTCATTGTCGGTGTCGCTCTCCAGTATCTCGTAATGCCCATCGGCGCCTGGCTGATTGCAACTGCGCTTGGCCTCCCGAAGCTCCTGGCTCTTGGCGTGATCCTTGTTGGGGCCTGCCCGGGTGGGACGGCCTCCAACGTGGTTGTCTTTCTTGCCCGTGGCGATGTGGCGCTTTCAGTGGGCATGACCACGCTTTCGACACTGCTGAGCCCACTGGTCACACCCCTGTGGATCTGGATCCTGGCCTCCACATGGGTCGAGATTGACCCACTCCTACTTTTTTGGACCGTCACCAAAATTGTGCTGATTCCCGTCATTCTCGGCGCCACCATCCGTCGATTTTGGCAACCGGGTACGTGGCTGTTCGAAGGCGTCCTTCCTGTGTTTTCCATTGCCGTCATCGCTTGGATTGTTGGAGTCATCGTGGCACTGAACCACGATCAACTCGCCTCAGCAGCCCTGGTCTTCTTCGCAGTCGTCATGCACAACGCCATGGGACTATTCACGGGATACTTTGGGACGAGACACGCGCACGTCAACGAAACCCAACGCCGCACGATCTCAATCGAGGTGGGCATGCAGAATTCGGGGCTTGCGGTCGCGCTGGCGCTGGCCCATTTTGGTCCTCTGGCCGCCGTTCCCGCTGCGATTTTCAGTGTGTGGCACAATGTCACCGGGCCCCTCCTGGCCAGCATTTGGCGACGCCGGTTAGCACCTCATTAAAAACACCCTGGGAAAAATCACAGGGCTGCCAAAGGCCAACAGACTCCCCGGGGTCTGCCTCTGGAACCAGGGTCCAGCATCTCGGATGCTGGAGAGGTGGATTAGGAGAGATTGGCCAAAATCCAGGTAAGCGCAAGAATATAGCGCGCTGCGGCCTGAAGAACGTGGGGCTGGATTGTTTCCGGTACATCTGATGGCTGGTGAAAAAATGGATGCGCTCCACTGGTCACCACCGCGATGGTAGGCACCCCAGCCTTCGCAAACGGGACATGATCGCCACCTGGGAAAAGTCCGTAGAGTTCAACGTCACCTGATAAGCCAGCCATTTGAGCAGCTTCCTTGGCTACCTCCTTGGGAATCTTGGTGACCCCGACCGTCAGCTTTCCATTTCCCACCCCCACATGGTCAACATTGATCATGGCTACCGTTTGATCCAGGGAGAAGCTCGGATGCTCGACGTAAAGCTTCGACCCAAGAAGATCTCGTTCTTCCCCACTAAAGGAGGCAAACAAAATCGTGCGCCTGGGGGGAGGGTGGGATTGCATGAGAACCCGGGCAATCTCCAACAGAACAGCCGTGCCAGAAGCATTGTCGTCCGCGCCGGGGAACAATAACCCTGCTTGCTGTCCAAAATGGTCGCGGTGGGCACCAATGACCACCGTTTCCTCCCGAAGCTTGGGATCACTTCCGGGGATCACCCCGAGGACATTGATCAACCTTCCGACTTCTTGACGGCTCTCCCAACGAAGGCGCGCCAAAATTCCAAGCTCTCTCGATTGAATAGTGAGGTGCTCGTCGATATTATTTTGAAGTTCTTGCAAGGAGAGCTCTTGAGATGCAAAAACTTTTTGCCCCACTGCCGTACTCACCCAACACCCGGGTAAGGGACGCGAATTCTGGAGATTATTGTAAAAGGCAAGCGGGGCATGGCCCATTCCCCGACGGGCCGCATAGGCGCTGAGAGTAGGACCCGTTAACGTGAGGAATCCTACCGCACCGTTTGCACGGGCGATCCGTTCTTTTTCGACATTCGTCACCCAGCGTGGATAG
>JACZVJ010000132.1 GCA_022572725.1 Nitrospinota bacterium
GGAGAATCTAACCCCAAGCGATTGAAGTGAAATTGAAGAAGGGAAGATCAATTGATGGAAAAGCCGGCTGAGACTCAGTTTCCGATTCATGATTTGCTTCGACGGCGATGGAGCCCTCTGGCCTTTGCTGATCGCCTTGTTGAACCTGAAAAGCTTAGGAGTATTTTAGAGGCCGCTCGCTGGGCGGCATCCTCTTTTAATGAGCAGCCGTGGGGTTTTATCGTGGCTACTAAACAGGATGAACCTGAGTGGTCCCGGTTGCTGAGTTGTTTGGTGGAGGGCAACCAAGTCTGGGCCAAGCAAGCTCCGGTGTTAATGGTGTCCGTAGTGAAACTCACCTTTGGCCGCAATGGGGAATCCAATAGACATGCGTGGCACGATGTGGGCCTGGCTGTGGGCAACCTGGTGGTTCAAGCGACTTCCTTGGGGCTGAGTGTTCACCAAATGGCTGGCATCCTGCCAGATAAGGTCCGGGAGCTTTATGGTCTTCCACATGGCTTTGATCCCGTCGCCGGATTGGCTCTTGGCTATGTGGGTGATCCTGATAGTTTGCCGGAGCCGCTTCATCAACGGGAGCAAGCAAACCGTATGCGGAAGCCTCTCACCGAATTTATTTTTTCAACCCGGTGGGGTCAGGTGAGCCCCCTGGTCACGTAGTCTGGAGTGTGACGCGAATACTTTCATGTCATGACTATTAAGGAGGGTCTAAAATGAATTCAACATCTACTACCCAGGCGGAGGCTCCACCTCCCGTTGCGATTGGCCATGTGGATTTAACCGTGACGGATGTCGGGCAAGCCACGGACTATTTCGTCAAGTTGGGCTTGCGGCACATCCATCAGGATGACGATTTCGCCGTGTTGGAACTCCGGGGCGGCACGCACTTGGTGTTGGAAACTCCTGAAACCCCGGTTGCCCCAGGACAGCAAGCTCCGTTCGATCTGATGGTTGATGATTTAGCTGCGACACACCAAAAATATGCTGAGTTGGGGATGAGCCCATCGGCGATTGAAACCGGCCGGATCCATAGCTCCTTTTACCTGAAGGGACCGGATGGCTATGAGATCAGGGTGACATCCTCGCACACTTCAGGGAGGCCGGTGTAAAAATTTCATGTTTCTTCAGGAGCTTCAGTGGGAATTGTCCTAGTTTTTCTGTGTCACAATTATTATTAGAAGCCTATTTTTCCTCCCCTTGGTAAGGGGAGGCAAGGTGGGGTAGAGCTTAGGAACCATCATTAAAATCCAGGATATCGTCAAGCTCTCAGCCACTAACGATCTACCTCCCCTATTCCCCTCCTTACAAAGGAGGGGATTTGGGAAGGATCATCGATGTGACAAAGGCGGGTGAAATACAGCTAGCTACCCAATCAAGTTCGGCAAGACTCCATTTCAAAAGGATTCAGCAGATCCCAATTGGGACGGTTTTGCGAGGGTACGATGGACACCATCATTCTCATGCTCGGGACGCACAAAGGGGCCTTCTTCCTACGGAGTTCCCGAGATCGTACGAAGTGGGAGTTGGAGGGTCCTTCACTTCGAGGATATCCGGTTGAATACCTCATGGCGGATCACCGGCGTGAGCTGACGTTGTATGCCTCCGTGACCAATTCCTTTTACGGCCCTCAACTTCATCTCAGCAAGGATCTTGGTCGAAACTGGGAGCCGGTACAAGAAAGCCCTCGGTTTGCCGAAGGGCGAGGGAAGACGGTTGCGCGGATTTGGGTTATTGAACCCGGGACCAGGCAAGAGCCGGACATACTTTTTGCCGGGGTCGATCCCGGGGCGCTATTTGTGAGTCATGATCGTGGACGCCATTGGAAAGAGGTCCACACCCTGACCGATCATCCCACGCGATCGAAATGGTTTCCAGGGCAAGGAGGAATGTGTCTGCATTCGATTTTGATTGATCCGGAAAATGCGGATCGCATGTGGGTGGCCGTGTCTGCTGCTGGGGTCTTTTTCACTGAGGATGGCGGTCTGACTTGGGCTCCCAGAAATCAGGGCATTCGGGCAGAATTCTTACCCCATCATTATCCCGAAGTCGGACAATGCGTCCATAAAATCATGGCCCATCCTGACCATCCCGATCGGATCTTTTTGCAAAATCATGGAGGGGTCTACCGCACCGAGGATGGAGGCCAAACCTGGGAACCGATTGAAGCCCAATTACCGGCGGTATTCGGGTTTCCCGTTCTGGTGCATCCCCGCGAGCCGGAAACCGTGTTCATCATTCCGCTAGTCAGCGCCGAAGAACGCTACGTTCCTCAGGGCAGGCTTTCGGTCTACCGCTCCAGAGATGGAGGCCGAACCTGGGAATGTTCGACCAACGGCCTGCCCCAAAAAGATGCCTGGCTCAACGTGTTTCGGCAGGCCTTTACGGCAGATTCCCTCCAGCCCTGTGGGGTGTATTTTGGAACCAGCACCGGGCAAGTGTTCGCCAGCCTGGATTCAGGAGAATCGTGGGCTCAACTGGCGGATTTCCTTCCTCCCATTCTCAGTGTTCGGGTTTGTCTGGCCTGAACCTTGTTCGCAACCCTCATCTTTTGTCATTCTCCAGGATGCTGAGTGACACGTCATCATTCGCCTGCCTAGATTTCACAAGTGATCACCCTACTTTGGAAACAGCAGTGCCATCTGTGAGGTGGGAAGGCTTGATGAAACGCGGGGTTATTTCCGACGAAGATTCTAGAGGAAAGCCAAGCCCTACCCAACCTTACCTCCCCTTATCAAAGGAGAGGTAAAGGTGGGTCGCGTTGTTCGCAGAGGTATGGGTCAAGGCTGTGTTGCGAGGTCTTACCCGATTGATCCGCATGAAGCCCTAAGTCGCCCAATACCCTTTACGGCTTGATATACAGGTACCCTTCCTTCTGGAGATCGGCAATCCGCTTCACGGCGACCGGATGAGCGGTTGGCTGGAAACCGGGAGCCAGTTGGTCCAATGGCTTTTTAAAGAGCTTCATGGAAACCTGGCACATCTCGGCTTTAGCCCCACTTTCAATAATGAGCTTAAATCTTTTCAACAGCTCGGGGTCGATCGTTTCCTTGTCAAACAACGCAAGGGCAGGTCCATGGACAACTAGCACGATATCGATGTTTTCCGGGCCGCCTTCGGCCTCAATGTGTTTGTTGATAAGGGCCATTGCGTATTTGGCGACGGCTGGGTCTTTCCCGTCGACGTGGTAGAGCACCTTCACTTTTTCGGCAAAGGCTTCAGACGCGGACCAACCGGAAACCAAAAGAAGGCTAAGCGTGGCCAGTGCAGTGAAGAGGTAAAACCCAATGACTTTAGGTGTATGGATCTTGGTCATGAATCCTCCTAATAAAAGGTTGGATGTCTGGTCCTATAAGGCTTTTCACTTGTGGGGATTATACCCCATGCGTCAAACCTTCAACCAGGTCAATCTAATGGTTGGTCGGTGGCGGTGCCACTTAGTTCTCAGAAATGGCCTGGTCTGTGAGAAGGCTCCAAGGGAAGCTCGAAATCAAGGTTAAATCCAGGTAGGATGAACTCCATCTGGGAAAAGGGTCACCTTGGGATCATTGGGTGTAAGGCCTGGTTCTTTGGGAATGACTGTGAAGAAGACACCACCGACGCCGAACGCTTTGCCCCGTCATGATTCTGTCGGAGGTTCGAATTTCTTCAAGCGGGTCGAACGTCTGGCTGAGGAGCACAAGCGCGAACACGGCTCGTTCCACCGCACTCGTGCGCCTTTTACTCGCCTTCAGGATGTGTTAGGCCAGATTCGGGCTGAACGGCTCGTTTCCCATCCCTCACATTGCCACAACCCCGATTGTGGTAAACCGCTGAGCAATCATTATTATCGCCGTGCCGGTGGCTACGCAATCTGCGAGGATTGTTTTCAGTCTTTTCATAATGAAACCTAATGGGTACGGCTGGTGCCGGTTTCCAGGAAATTTTGAATGGGCTCTACCCATGAGGAAATTAAGGAACCCATGAGGTCCATCATCCATATCGATATGGATGCCTTTTACGCGTCCGTGGAGCAACGAGATCAACCTTCGTACCGAGATAAACCGGTCATCGTTGGCGCGGACCCTCAGAAAGGCAAGGGGCGAGGTGTGGTCTCCGCGGCCTCCTATGAAGCCAGGGTTTTCGGCATTCATTCTGCCATGCCTATCAACCAAGCGTACCGGCGATGCCCCAAGGGCGTTTTCCTCCCAGTTCGGATGGCCCGGTACCAGGAGGTTTCTTCGCGCATCTTTGCCATTTTTCATCGATACACGGATTTGGTCGAGCCGCTGAGCCTCGATGAAGCGTTCCTGGATGTGACGGGAAGCCTTCGTTTATTCGGGACGGCGGAGGAGATCGGACGGCGAATCGAAGCGGAGATTGCCCAGGAAGAACATCTCAGTGCTTCGGTGGGAGTGGCGACAACCAAGTTCGTGGCCAAGGTGGCCTCGGATCTTCGAAAACCCAAAGGCTTTGTCATTGTGGAGCCGGGCAAGGAGGTGGAGTTTCTCAAAGACCTTCCCGTCGAACGGCTTTGGGGGGCCGGGCCTAAAATGGCCAAGCAATTGCACCGTCTCGGCTACCGTACCATTGGAGATATTGCCCGGCAGGGTCAGGCTGAGCTAGCGGCCTTACTTGGGCAATCTGGAGTTCATCTCTGGGAATTGGCCAATGGCATAGACCCCCGGCCTGTCATTCCTGATGAACCCGCTAAGTCTATCGGTTCGGAAACGACCTTTCAGGTGGATACGGCGGATCCCAATGTGATCCGTCAAACCCTTCTGGAATTAGCGGAACATGTTGGGCAACGCCTTCGTGCGGATGAGTGTTTCGCGGGGACGCTGACCCTCAAATTCCGCGATGAAGCATTTCGAACCCTCACACGAGCCATGGCAATTTCCGAACCTACTGATCAAGCACCGGTGTTGTATCGCACAGCCCTAACCCTGTTGGACCGAATCCCGTTTTCTGGGCAGAAGGTCCGTCTGCTAGGATTGTCGGCCTCCCATCTCTCCACTTCGGCTGAAAGGCAGCAGCTCTCGTTGTTTGGGGAGACCCCAAAACGTCACTCTCAATTGACCGAAGCCCTCGACAAAATCCGCACACGGTTTGGGGATAGTGCGATCAAACCAGGCTCGCTCTTTACGAAACGTCGGGTGTAGGGCACATCATGAAAATGGGGACAGGCACCGGCAGGGACTGCCCCCCTTCTGTGCCGGAGCCAGTCCCCATTTTCTAAACAGACCTTGCTGATATGTGTGGACGCTACACGTTAAAAACCGCTCCCGAAATTGTGGCTGAGCAATTTCAGCTTGAACAGCCGTTGGCGATCCAACCTCGGTACAACGTGGCGCCGTCGCAGTTGGTGGCCTGCATCCGAACCGACCCGGCTTCCATAGAGCGTGAAGGGGTGTTTCTCTGGTGGGGGCTCATTCCCTCGTGGGCTAAGGATCCTAAAATTGGTATGCAGTTGATCAATGCCAGGGCTGAAACCCTGGCTGAAAAGCCATCATTCCGGGCTGCGTTTCGTCACCGCCGGTGCCTGGTGCTGGCTGATGGTTTCTATGAATGGCGACGAGAGGGCCGAACCAAACAACCCTACTTCTTTCGGTTTCGAGAGGAAGGCCCCTTTGCCATGTGTGGGCTTTGGGAACGATGGGAGAAATCAGATGGCTCCCCCATTGAATCCTGTGCCATCGTGACGACGGAATCAAATGCGGTCCTTGAGCCTATTCACAATCGCATGCCGGTTATTCTTCATCCCAAGGACTATGATCTGTGGCTTGATCCTAGGAGGAAAGACCCGGCAGAGTTGTTTTCCCTTCTCCAGCCCTATCCTCCCGACGAGATGGTCGCGGTACCCGTGAGCCTAAGAGTCAATAACCCTAAGAACGACGATCGGATGTGCATTGAGCCTTCAGAAGATTCTAGCGCCTGACTGAGGCTCTACACTTCATTGAGTATTGAGGGGGAGAAGGAAGAAATCTTTCAACCCGAATGCAGCAGTAGAATTGTGGAACGGCTGGACACGTGAAAGATACCTGTTCTCATCGAAGCCCTACTCCCTCGCCCCCATGAGGGGGGAGAGGGATGGGGTGAGGAGATGTACTAGTTGAAAGTTAAAACACTATAGTACTCTTCGAATTGAAGAGGAAGGCCTGAACAGGGTGGAAGGGTGAAGAGGACACTCTTCTCCTGGGGAATAGACGGCAGAAAATCCAGGAGATTCTTGGCCTCGCCGCCTGGCGCTGGTGGAAAGCATGAAGCGTGAAGGGTCAGAAGTGAAGCGTCGGGGGGGAAAGCTGAAAACGACTTATTCCATGAGCAGGGATTGGACATCCTTGGGAATCTGGGCACGAAGGTCTGGAAAGGCTTCAAGGAGGCGGGCGATATCCGCTAAATCTTTTTGACGTTTGCTGGTTCGGCGATGTGGGTCCTGAACTGCCCAAATTTTCCCTTGAAGGATATCGTGAGGGGCCGCCACGGGAAAGTCATAGCCTAAGACCTGATGTACTTGCGCTCGGTCAATGAACGAGGCATAGCGGGGATCGGTTTGGATTTGGATCCGTAAGTCCGACCCCGGACTGGACACGTTCAGGCTATGGGAGAACTCCTCCACCGAGAATTCCCGCCTCAGCCATTTCTTGACTTCGGGTAATTGTTCGACGGCGATGACGATGTCGAGATCCAAGCTGACGACCGGCTCGACGTACGCATTGGCGCCCTGTCCACCGATGAGACAAAACCGAATGCCCTGGTCAGTCAACAGGGCCACAATCCTGGGGAGCATGTCCACGTGATCGGCCACCACTGTTTTCCAAAAGGTTCGAGCGCGCATAGCCATTCTTGAGCAGAGAAACCACCTAGCCAGTCAGCATATCAGACGATGTGCCATGGGGCAATCACCCACCGGCTCGGCCACTCCTCCGCGTCATCAATTGCATCTTACACTGGTGAGAAATGGGGACAGATTTATTTTCCGC
>JACZVJ010000133.1 GCA_022572725.1 Nitrospinota bacterium
CGGTGAGGCCTACGTTATCACCCCCCCATCCTGTGACTTCTCCTTGTGGCTCGTGAGTGAAGTGGAAGCGGCTTCCTTGCTTCAGCACCATGGGGTCCCACGCTGGAAGATCTGGACACTCCACGAGGTTCGAGAGTTCATCGGGGCGTTCGGCACGGTCGTCACCACGCTGGCTGAGGCGGCCCACTTGCTCGAAGGGCCAGAAGCCGGAAGTAGTCACCTTTCCCGAAGGTGATGAACCTGACAGGGTCCGAACCTAGGGGAACCCCAGGTTCACAGAAATCATGACGTGTGTGAAGGATTATTGAATAGAAGAGGCACTCTGATGCAAGTTCTCAGACCACTCAAAGCCATTCGTGCCAAGTGCATGGACTGCACCTGTAACCAACCAAAGGAGATCCGGTTGTGCCCAATTACTACATGTCTGCTGTGGCCATATCGCATGGGGAAGAGGCCGACCACGGAGTCCCAGGGGTCCCGCACAGAGGAGAGGTAAAGACAGGTGCCGTCTGAGGTAACACAGATTGGGATTCATGCCACGCCGGTAAAGCGACTCTATACTCTTCCCGAAGCCGGTATCTATTTAGGGCGATCCGTATGGTCCGTTCGGCGTTTGGTCTGGGCTGGAGAGCTTCCTTGTGTCCGTGCTGGTGGCCGGGTGCACGTCGATGTGCTGGACATGGATGAATTCATCGAGCGGAATAAAGAGCGGGAAGTTGACTAGCTCCTACTTGCGATCAGGCTTACCAAATGATAACATTAGTGTAATCATCATGAGAAAACTAGCAGCCATTCGGCACCGCAAGGGCCTCTCTCAACGTGAACTGGCGAGGCTTTCAGGAATCACGCAAGTAACCATTGCCAGAATTGAGAGCGGGGTATTCGACCCACGACTGTCTACGCTGAGGGCATTGGCGAAAGCCATGAAGGTGCAGGCACGCGACTTAATCGATTGAAGTGAGGTGACTCATGGGCATGTTGTATCGACGCAAGAAGAAAGATCCGACCACCGGCAAGCTGGTGGCGACGGGGCCGTGGTGGATGAAGTATTACGACAACGGGCGGCCTTTCTATCAAAGTACAGGCAAGACCAAGAAACGAGAAGCCATCAAAGTGCTTCAACGGGCTGAGGGGAAGGTCCTCGACGGTCAGCGGGAAGGTCCCGCCGTCCATCGGACTCGCTTTGAGGATCTTATTGAGGGCCTCAAGCGTGATTACGAGTTGAAGGGGAGGACAACGTGGACGCGACGGGTACAGCACATTGCCCATCTCAAGACGGTCTTCGGGGGTGTGCGTGTCAAAGCAATCAGGACCGAACGCCTGGAAGGCTACGTCTCGAAACGATTAAAGGAAGGTGCCTCACACGCCACCATCAACCGCGAGTTGGACTGTCTTCATCGTATGCTGGTTCTCGGTGCCCAGCACACGCCGCCAAAGGTTGGACGTATTCCCCACTTTCCAAAGCTCGCCGAAGACAACGTCCGCGAAGGCTTCTTTGAGCATGAGGAATTCCTGGCCTTGCGGGGAGCCGTCCAGGATCACATCACGATCGCGATGACTGTCGCCTATTACACGGGAATGCGCAAACGAGAGATCATTAGTACGAAGGGGTTACGATGGGACCAGGTCAATTTAGTGGAGGGAAGCATTCGCTTGTCTTCTAAGCAAACGAAGAACAAAGAGCCCCGAGTGATCTATATGGCGGGAGACTTCTTACTGGTGATGATGAAGGCTAGGGAGTTACGAGATCGACAATATCCCTATTGCCCCTATGTTTGCCATTTAAAGGGCAAGCCGTTCCATGACTTTCAACATGGCTGGAATGCCGCCTGTGACCGGGTAGGGTTGGAAGGGCGGACCTTTCACGATTTGCGCCGGACGGGGATCAGAAATCTCGTTCGAGCTGGCGTGTCTGATACGGTGACGATGCGTATCAGTGGCCACAAAACGCGGTCTGTGTTTGATCGTTACAACATCACCAGTGAAGAGGATTTGAAGGAGGCGGCAAAGCTCCAAAACGAGTACTTTCAGAGGAAAATGGTTACATTTCCGGTTACACCTGCCCAATATGCCGAGATGCTGGAGTCAGACAGGGACTCGCAACCTGTTGAAATATATGGCGGAGGGGGTGGGATTCGAACCCACGGTCCCTTGCGGGACTCCGGTTTTCAAGACCGGCCTATTCGTCCACTCTAGCACCCCTCCTTAGTTTCGATTGTGGACGGTTTATGATTCTCCTGGCTTGCCAACCCTGAAATTTAGGATTCGTGCCTCTTTATAATTCTCTTGAGACAGCTTCGCAACCCTTAGGGGGGGTGTCTCACTGGGTGCTCCAAGGACTCAGCCACCTCACCCTTTCAGGAGAAAGGAAAAGGTGAGGTGGAGAATTTAATTCGGGGGTGGCACGGTAATTTTCTCGAGCCCATGTAAATAAGGGCGAAGAGCCTGAGGAATGATGACCGAACCATCGGCCTGCTGGTAATTTTCCAAAATGGCGACGAGGGTTCTTCCAATGGCCACCCCAGAGCCGTTGAGAGTGTGGAGATAATTTGGCTTCCCATTCTTGGGGCGGTAACGGAGATTCGCCCGTCTGGCCTGGAAGGTTTCAAAGTTACTGCAGGAGGAGATTTCCCTGTAGGTTTGTTGTGATGGAATCCATACTTCCAAGTCGTAGGTTTTTGCGGCGGCGAAACCTAAGTCTCCGGTGCAGAGCGTGACCACGCGATAATGGAGGTCCAACCGTTGCAAGATGACTTCGGCTGCTTGTGTGAGGCGGGCTAACTCATCGTAAGAATCCTCTGGACGAGTGAACACCACAAGTTCCACCTTGTTGAATTGATGGACTCGGATAAGCCCTCGGGTATCCTGTCCGTAGGAACCGGCTTCTCGACGAAAGCATGGCGTGGATGCGACATAGCGGATTGGCAACGCGGTCTCAGGAAGGATTTCGTCCCGGTACAGATTCGTCACAGGCACTTCCGCAGTGGGGATGAGGAAATAGTCATCATCTTGGAGGTGGAACAGATCAGACTCGAATTTCGGCAATTGTCCAGTTCCCGTCATAGTGGCCCGATTCACCAGGAAAGGAGGAAGGATCTCAGTATACCCGTGCTCTTGGAGGTGCAGCTCCACCATGAAATTCGCCAGAGCACGTTCCAATCCTGCGCCGATTCCCAAGCTTAGCGCAAATCGGGCCCCGGCTATTTTGCTGGCTCGATCAAAATCAAGAATTCCCAAAGCTTCTCCAAGTTCCCAGTGTGGTTTGGGGGAGACAGAAAACTCCGGAGGATGACCCCACCGGCGAATTTCTTGGTTATGGGCTGGATCGGTTCCAGGGGGAACGGATTCATGAGGGATGTTTGGGATGCGAAGCGCCAGGCCTTCCAGTTCTTTCTCGACGCTTCGAAGGTGCTCTTCTTGGGATTTGAGATGGTCCCCAATTGCTCGCATGTTCGCCATGGCCGTATCCGCCAGTTGGTTGTTTCTTTTGAGCTGAGCCACTTCATCGGAACCTGTCTTGACTTGGTGCCGAATGGCATCGACTTGGGCAATCAACTCCCGTCGATTTTGCAGCAATTTTTCTAACTCGTCCCAGGGCACGTCAGCGGCCCGAACCCCCAATTGCTGCCGGATGGTGTCCAACTGGTCCCTTAAAGTTCGCAGATCATGCATCGAGGTTTCACCCAGTGGCGTAGAAAACCCGCATGGAATCTAGCACTTGTCATGTGGGCAGTCAACGAATTCCCGGGCGAGGGTTGCAGAGCTAAAGGGGATTCGTTAGGGTGAGGGCATGCCGTATGTATTTCCGCAAGAGGATCTGTTTGTCTGGGGCATCAGTCTTCTGATCATCGTCTTATTGGCTCTTCGGGTCGTTCTTGCTCGAAGGAGACGGGGGACGCAATCGTCTCCGCCTCGCGAGGAGGAATAGGGTGGCTTGTATTCCCTGCATTTTCGTTTGATCTTCTCCTATTTCTGTCTCTATAATTTTTCTCTTGTTCCTTGTCAGGTAAATATGCAGCTTTCCCCAAGGCTCCAACGATCTGATGGTCGTCGCTGGGATGAAATCCGGCCGGTGAAGGTCACCCGGCCGTTTATTAAGTATGCAGATGGCTCCGTACTTTTTGAAATGGGGGACACCAAAGTCATTTGCACGGCCTCCGTTGAAGAAAAAGTTCCTCCCTTTTTGCGGGACAAAGGGCAAGGATGGGTGACGGCCGAGTATGCCATGCTCCCCCGCGCGACGCAGGAGCGAACGCCGAGGGAAGCCACCCGGGGAAAGCAGGGGGGGCGGACCCTGGAAATCCAACGTCTTGTTGGACGCGCCCTGCGAGCGGTGACGTCTTTGTCGACGATGGGAGACCGGACGATCTGGATAGATTGTGATGTGATTCAGGCAGATGGTGGAACCCGAACCGCTTCCATTACGGGGGCGTTTATTGCATTAGCCGATGCGTTTGGCAAACTTAAAGCGAAAAATCTTCTTCAGAAGATTCCACTCACGGACTATCTCGCTGCGATTAGCGTAGGGAAGGTGGGTGGGGACTCTCTGGTTGATTTATGCTATGAAGAGGACTCAGCGGCCGAGGTGGATATGAACCTGGTCATGACAGGCCGAGGGCAGTTGGTTGAAATCCAGGGGACGGCCGAACGGGCACCATTCGAGAAAAAGGACCTCGATGAATTTTTGGTGTTGGGCTGGGAGGGCATCCAACAATTAATCAAAATGCAGAAAGAATTAGTCGGCTCCTTGGGGTAAACGGACCATGGAATTGGTTCTTGCGACGACAAACCCAGACAAGCAGGAAGAGCTTGTCTCGTTGTTGCGTGACCTGGGTTACACCATTCGAACCATGGATGAGTTTGACAGCGTCCCCCGGGTTATTGAGGATGGAGAGACATGCCAGGCCAACGCGATGAAAAAAGCGACGGCCCTTGCCCGGCACACGGGCATGTTGGCCTTGGCCGATGATACCGGGCTTGAAGTGGAGGCCCTTGGTGGCCGCCCGGGGGTATATGCCGCCCGGTATGCCGGGGAAGAGGCCACGTACGAAGATAACTGGCGGAAACTCCTGCGAGAACTAAAGGGGGTGCCTGCGGATAAACGAGTCGCTCGTTTTCGGACCGCCGTGGCCATTGCGGAACCATCTTCCCAGGTTGAGGTGGTGGAAGGGGTGTTGGATGGCCGGATTACCGAAAGCCCGTCTGGCACCGAAGGGTTTGGATATGATCCGGTGTTTCTCGTGCCTGAACTCGGAAAAACATTGGCCCAATTGACCCTCGAGCAGAAAAATAGGATCAGCCACCGTGCCCGAGCGTTGGCGAAGGCCAAAGAGGTGTTGAAATCCAAATTGACAAAAGTTGAATCAGGCGGGGCGTAGCGCAGCCCGGTAGCGCGCCTGCTTTGGGAGCAGGATGTCGGAGGTTCAAATCCTCTCGCCCCGACCAGATTACGATTGATCTGGTTCCGGTTTCATGCCCAGGATTCGTTGGGCACTGAAACGATAATTTCTTCCCTCCCGCGCCCGTAGCTCAGTTGGATAGAGCATCAGCCTTCTAAGCTGAGGGTCGCAGGTTCAATTCCTGCCGGGCGCGCCATTAAATCAAGCACTTGCGACGATTCGCTCTTTCCCGCCCCTGAGGCACTCCCAGTTTTACTCCCAGTTCCAATCCCAAGATGGCTCAAACTTCCTTGTTGAATGGCCTCCTTGATATGACTGGGGGCCAGGTGGGCATACTTAAGGGTAGTGGCAATACTCCTGTGACCCATAATGGCTTGAACGGTGGCGAGGGGAACTCCAGCCATCACAAGCCTGGAACAAGTCGTGTGTCTGAGAGTGTGCCAAGAGGCATCCTGAATGCCTCCATTCCGCAATGCAGGTTCAAAAGCTCGTCGAATGAAAGCCCGGCTGTCCATAGGCTTGAGAGGGCTTTGAATGCCACTGAAGACGAACGGCGATGTCAACAAGGAGTGGAACGAGCGGAGAATGTGAAGGGCCTCATCGGTGAGCGGCACATGCCTGGTCCTTCCTCCTTTGGGTAGAGGGATGGTAAGGGATTTGGCCTCAAAGGAAATGTGATTCCAACGCAGAGTAAATTGCTCCTCTCTTCTTACCCCAGTTTCAAGAGCAAAGGCCACCACGTTCCAGTCTTCCGTTGAGAGCAACCCATGCAAGGTGAGTATTTCCTCATCGGTAAGAAAGCGAAGACGCTCGGCTTCAGGGAAGAACTTCACAGAACTCACTGGGTTTCGGTCCAGCTTCCCATCTTTCACTGCCAGCATTAAGACACGACGCAGGTAGCCAAAGTATCGATTGATCGTGGGTAGCTTCCAACGCCCTTTGGCTTTGAGTTTCGCTTGGATACGCCGACAATCTTCGATGGTGATCTGTTGGAGTGACCGTTTTCCCCATAACAGTGTCCAAAATCGGCCATATCGCTTTTCGTTTGCGATACCCCTGCTCGTTGATCCCTCTAAATGCCGACCTATCCACGCTCGAAGGGGAATGTCCTTTGATGGCTCAAACTTTTCAGGAAAGTACGTGCCTTCCCTAATATCTGCCTTCAGGCGACCATAGACCGCCCGAGCTTGGGTTTTGTTCTCACACCGATACCACCGCTCACGTCCGTGGACGAAGAGCCTGGCCCACCACTTTCCGGAACCTTTCGGTTTCTCAACGATTCCCCGATCTTGATTTCCCTTTCGTGCCATGCCCCCCCCTTTTTCCTGTTTTGGGTGTCAGCCTCTTCTTGGCTTTTTCTCTGAAACGGCGCTGCGTGACGAGGCTCAAGCAGGTTTTTGTGCAAAACTTTTGCGCCTGGCGGTCTCGTCCAAAGATTTTTCCGCATTCTGTGCAGTGCCTTAATCGGCCAGCATGCGCCCCGAGAATTTTGGCGCTTCGGAAGACAAACATTGGTTCGACCCC
>JACZVJ010000043.1 GCA_022572725.1 Nitrospinota bacterium
GACTACGCGCAGGCCGAGCCTTTGTACCGCCGGGCGCTGGCGATCGACGAAAAGACCCTCAGCCCCGAGCATCCCGTGGTGGCCGTTTCTCTCAACAATCTGGGGTTACTGTATGATGCCACGGGCGGCTACACGCAGGCCGAGCCGTTATTCCACAGGTCCCTGGCGATCTGGGAGCAGGCCCTGGGCTCCGAGCATCCCAAGGTGGCGCTCGCCCTCAACAACCTGTCGGGGCTAGTAGCAGGGCAAAAAAAATATCCCACCGCCCTGGGGTTGATGCAGCGCGGGCTCCGAATCCAATCCCGCCAACTCCGCAACATCTTCTCCTTTACCACCGAACGCCAGAAACTGGCCTTTTTACACAGGGTCTCCGGGGACTATGAGGCGTATCTTTCTCTTCTTCATCAGCATTTCATCACGGACCCGCACGTAGTCAACCAGGGGTTGGCCCTGGTCCTTCAGCGCAAAGGGGTGGTCTTGGATGCCCAGTCCCGGATTTGCACGGCCATGAAAGGACGGCTGTCTGAAGCAGCTCGAAAGAACTCGGAAAGGTTGTCGGCGCTCCGGAGCCAGCAGTCCCACCTGGTGTTGAATAAACCAAAGAATCTGGCTCTTAAGGAATACCGACAGCGCCTCGCCACGCTGCAAACCGAGATTCAGACGATCGAGCAAACCTTAGCCAGCGACAGTGCCATTGTGGCCAAAGACCTGAAGCAACGCACCATCACGGTGGACGCTGTGGCCAAGGCGCTCCCGAAAGAGGCCGTCCTGGTGGAGTTCGCCAAGATTCGGGACTGGGATTTTGACAAAGGGCAGTGGAAGCCCACCTCTAGGTACCTGGCCTTTGTGTTAAATAAAAAAGGGAACGTGACCCTGGTGGATCTAGGAGAGGCCGAAGCCCTGGAGGCCCAGGTGACCCGGGCGCTGGCTGCGATTCGGATCTCCCTGTCCTCCCTTCAGAGGGTTTCGATCCAACGCAGCCTGGAGGCCCTCACGACCTTGTCGGAAAGGATATGGACACCCCTGGCCCCCACGCTCGGGGACGCGACCCAGGTCTTGCTCAGCCCGGATGGGCAGTTGAACCTGGTGCCCTTTGGTGCTCTCCGTGATACCAACGGTCGCTTTGTGGTGGAGCAGTATCAGGTCACGTATCTTTCCAGTGGGCGCGATCTCATTGGTGTGGAAGACGGGGTGACTGCCCCAAGTCGTGAACTGCTGTTAGTGGCCAATCCGACCTATGGCGCGACTCTCTCAGTGGGAAACCAAACAGAAAGAGCGGTACGGTCGGCAGACTGGAGCCTGAACTTTTCCGACCTCCCCGGCACCAAGCAAGAGGCCCAGAGGATTCCACCCTTGGTGCCTGGGTCTACCCCAGAAGATGTTTTAGTAGGAAAGGCTGCACGGGAGAGCGTCGTCAAAGCTGCACGAAGTCCGCGCATTCTTCACCTGGCCACGCATGGGTTTTTCTTAGCCGACCAACCATTAGCGGGTGAGGGAGACCAGCGGGGATTGATTCGGGGGGGCTCACAATTCGGTAGTGAGGCTTCGGTACCTCAGAATTACGAGAACCCCCTCATTCGCTCGGGCTTGGCCTTCGCCGGAGCCAATCATGCAGCGGAGCGTACAACTGGAGAGGATGGGCTGCTCACCGCCCTGGAGATTACTGGCATGGATTTGTCGGGGACCGAACTGGTGGTGCTGTCCGCCTGTGAAACGGCGCTTGGGGAAATCCAGACCGGAGAAGGCGTCTTTGGGTTGCGGCGGGCCTTTTCGTTGGCCGGTACACAAAATTTACTGATGAGTCTCTGGCCCGTCAGCGACGCCATCACGGCCCAACAAATGCGAACCTTTTACACCAACCTTCAAAACCAACCACCTGCCCAGGCGATACGGAATGCCCAACTTGCCACCATCAAGAAACTTCGTGCGGCCTATAAAGGGCTGGCCCCTCCAGCCCTGTGGGCCCCCTTCATCCTGCAAGGGGCACCCGTGGTGGTGAACTAATGTTGTCAAAATCTGGTCCTTTCTTTTCTCGACCCCACCGATTCGCCTCGCTTGCCCTTCTTCTCTTGTACAAGAAAGCCTTTTGGTTCTTTTGTGAAAGTTTAGGGTTTGAGGTGGGCTAGGGGAGAAAGGCGAGTCGTTTTTGAGAGCTTGGCCTATCTGTAAATACAGCCAATGGCAAAAGAAAAAATTGTCTTAAAGGCTGGCTCCTTGTGGTCGAGTGTTTTAGAAAGGACTTCGCAGGCGCTTCAGTGCGGCGCGCTTCAAACCATCCCTACGGACTGCACGTTCGTTGAGCAAGACGGCGTCCATTTTCTTGTCCGTCTCGCTCCTAGTCTTGAAGCCAAGGCAGAGCAGAGAAAGAAAGTCTCAGGGCAAGAGTGTCCCCCCAATCCTTTCCTTCCTTATGATGAGGAGCTTTTCGTTGCGGATATTTCTGACACCCACGTATGCCTTCTGAATAAGTTCAATGTCGTCGAATATCACATCCTGATCGTGCCCCGTGCCTTTGAAGACCAAGAATCCCTTCTCACCCTAGACGATTTTCACGCCATGTGGGCGTGCCTGGCCGAGTTCGATGGCCTGGCGTTTTACAACGCGGGCACAATTGCCGGCGCCAGCCAACGACACAAGCACTTGCAAATGGTCCCACTCCCCCTTTCCCCAAGGGGTCCCAAGGTTCCCATTGGTCCTTTGCTGGCCGCCGCTACCTTTGGTGGGACAGTTGGTGTTGCCCCAGGGCTTCCGTTTGTCCACGCCATTGTTCGGGTGGACCCGGGATGGGTTGAGTTCCCGTTGGAAGGGGCCAAGGCCTCGCTGGAGTGCTATCGGGCTATGCTCGTTTCTGTCGGCTTAGGGGAGGGTCGGGAGGGGAGTGCAGGAAAGCTACTGGGGCCCTATAACCTTCTCGTCACACGGGAATGGATGTGGCTGGTCCCGCGGTCGAAAGAGTGTGTCGGGTCTATCTCTGTGAATGCTTTGGGATTTGCAGGGGCCCTTTTAGTGAAGAATCAGCAGGCATTGAAGTTTTTAGAAGGCCAAGGGCCCATGACGATTCTCAAAAGGGTGGCAGTACCTCACGGCCTCTCACGGTCTTCTTCCCCAGGAACTTAATCAAGAGCATGGTTTCCAACTAGGCGGGGGTTTTCGCTCGAGCCATCATTTTGCAGTACGAGCAGATCTCCCCGCTTGTGGGCTGCCCGCACGTGAGGCAGGGGTGCAGGACTGCACGGTCGTGAGTGGCCATGGTCTCTGTGGTGTGCTTGTTGCTGGCTTGCTTTTCCAAAAATCCCCAGTAAAAGGCTTGCTTGGTGCCCGGTGATTCGGCCTCCAGGCGGTTGAGGACTTCCTTGTACACCAGCATCTTTGCGCCTTTCGCCATGGGGCATTCTTCGACAATATAGTCGATCCGGTTGATCACGGCGTAGGCAGCCATTTCGCGCTCGGTCAAGCGATACAAGGGCTTGACCTTCTTGGCGAATCCTTCAAAAGAGGCGGGCAGGGTTGGGGCTTGTTTGTCGAGGTATTCCGTCTGCCAGCGAAGGACATTCCCAAGGAGGCGAGCCGCTTCATCATCCAGATTGTGCCCGGTGGCCATCACGTCATAATTCTGCTCCACCGCGACCCGGTTAAATTGATACCGTTTCACCGTCCCGCAGGTGGAGCAGGTTGGGCGATGGAGCACATTGGCCAGCTCGCGAATGCCGGCTCCCTCATCTGGGTCAACGGTGTGGATGTGGAGATTGGCCCCATATGCCTCCCTGGCTTTATCTGCAAAGGTTTCGACCTTTTGCCGGGATTGGGCTGAATAGTCTCCGATGCCGAGGTCGATGTACAACGCATCAGCGCGGTAGCCGAGTTTTAGCAAAATATTCCACAGGGCAAGGCTGTCTTTTCCTCCAGACACGGCCACGAGAATACGATCCTGGGGGCCAAACATACGTTGGCTTTTTATGCCCCGCGCCACTTGGGTGTGGACGAATTCGGTAAAGCAGGATTGACAGAAGGCAATGTGGTGACGGGGAAGGTTGATCACCGCCTTATGTGGGCATTTCTTACACCGCATGGTCTTCTATACTCCCCCTCCGGAAATCACCGCCCGGATCTCAACGGAATCAGTATCCTGTAAGACCTCATCCTCCGTCACCAATTCATCCCCGCGGATTACCAGGTAGGCCTCCGGGATGAGGTTGAGTTTTTGCAGCAACTGGTGGACACGGGTTGGCCCCGGCATGTCAAGATCTTTGGGAGGGTTGGTGAGGTGAACTTTCATCGTGTGGGTCATCATAATTCGGCCCCCTGGCGGTTTGCAAACGGCCAGGAGGCCTGGAGCCAGAAGGAGTTGGAGATTTCAGTGGTTAGGGGTGGATAGCATTTGCCTTGGGGGGCATGGAAGGCCTTATGAAATAGGGCGCACCGGTGATCCGCATTTTTATTGGTGCCGATGTGGAAAGGGGACTGAAACGGGTTCAGAAAACTATCACGAAAGTACTGTTGGGAACCCAGGCTTTAAACCCTGGGTTTCAATCTCTTCATGGAAATATGGAACTCCAACCTGGGAACTTAAACTTATTAATTTGAATGAGCTAGGGTCACCAAATTATACCGATCTCCACTTCCGACCGTCGGATTCAATGAGACGGTCGGCTTCCACCGGGCCCCAGGTTCCAGCCGGGTATTCAGGCAGCCACTTGCTTCCATGGGTCTTCCAGCCTTCGAGAATGTCCGTGATCCAGGCCCATGAGGCCTCGACAGCATCCCGCCGCATAAAGAGGGAGGTATCCCCCCCCATCACATCCAACAGCAGTCGTTCATAGGCCTCTGGGGAGGGAGCGGAAAACGCGTCGCCATAATTGAAGTTCATTTCGACTGGATGGGTTTGTGCTCGGGAGCCGGGAATTTTGGATGAAATGCGGAGCGACATGCCTTCGTGCGGCTGAATGCGAAGTGTCAGGACATTGGGCGCTTGCCGAGCAGCCGGGTTGGCATTGAACAGGATTTCGGGGATGTCTTTGAACTGTACGGCAATCTCTGAAGCCCGGGCAGGCATGGCCTTGCCCGTTCGGAGGTAAAAAGGCACACCGGACCACCGCCAATTTTCCACAAAGAGTTTTAGGGCCACGTAGGTTTCCGTCGTTGAATCTGGGAGGACCCCTTCTTCACGGCGATATCCAGGTACTTTTTCCCCCTGAACGGTTCCATGAGAGTATTGGGCCCGCACCGTTAAACTCTCAACATCTTTTCCGCGGATAGGCCGCAAGGAGCGTAACACCTCCATCCTGGCGTTCCGAACCACGTTCGGATCAAGCGAATAGGGTGGCTCCATGGCAATGAGGCAAAGAAGTTGGAGAATATGATTTTGGACCATGTCCCGAAGGGCCCCCGCTTCCTCGTAATAGGTGGCACGTGTGCCCAACCCCACTGCCTCACTGACCGTGATTTGAACGTGATCGATGAACTTATGGTTCCAGATCGGCTCAAAAATGCTGTTGGCAAACCGGAGGACCATGATGTTCTGCACAGTTTCCTTCCCCAAATAATGGTCGATCCGGTAAATTTGGGATTCGTCAAACACCTGGCCAATCGAGGCATTGATCGCCTTGGCTGATTCCAGATCATGACCGATTGGTTTTTCCACGATGACGCGGGAGAACCGCTCGGAGGGCAAAGGGGGATACACAAGCCCAGCTTGTTGAAGGCCTTCGCAGGAGGGGGCGAAGGAAGTTGGTGGAATGGCTAAGTAGTAGATGCGGTTTCCCGGTAAGTTAAGGTTTTTTTCAATTTCCTCCAAACGGCTCCTGAGGCCATGAAAGGTTTGCGAGTCGTCGATGGCACCACAGAAGTAGAACAGGCGGTTTTCGAAATTGCCCCACTTGTCTTCCTGGATGGCTTGGCGAGAGTATTTCTCGACCCCTTCGCGCCCCACCTTCCGAAAATCCTCATCGCTCCAAGGCTTTCGGCCGATGCCGACCACCGCAAAATCGTGCGGCAACAACCCGTCAAGAAGGAGGTTGTACACCGCTGGAAGCAATTTCCGGCGGGTCAAATCCCCAGAACCGCCGAAAATCACAAGCGTACCGGGAGGAAGGGCAGAAGCTTTGGCCGTCTCATTTACGACTGAAAGATTCTCTTTTGGGAGAACCGTGGGCATTGTCACCTCTGGGTTCGAGGTTTATGACAGTTTGGCACCATTCGTTCCTTGGAGCCATGCTAAACAAGATACCGCAAAAATGTTTAAGGGTAAAGCCTGAATGTAAAGAAAAGCTCAGGTCTCAGTGGGGCACAATAGGCAAGGGGTTTTTTGTGGGGCTAATCCGACGGGTCATGGTAAAGGTGCCCTGTCGGGTATTCAGGGCGCGGTCCAAATTGGAGGCGGCGCTGATGAGTCCGAAATGCGTGAAGGCCTGGGGGAAGTTCCCCAATTGCTCCCCGGTATGTGACACCTCTTCGGCATAGAGACGAAGGTGGTTGGCATAGCTCAGCATTTTTTCGAATATCAGCCTGGCCTCGGTCAGACGACCTGCCCTGGTGAGTGCCTCAACCAACCAAAACGTGCACATGCTAAA
The DNA here is from genome assembly GCA_022572725.1 of Nitrospinota bacterium. Taxonomy (GTDB): domain Bacteria; phylum Nitrospirota; class Nitrospiria; order Nitrospirales; family UBA8639; genus JACZVJ01. Next base: position 6,570 of record JACZVJ010000043.1, read on the forward strand.
GGTCCCTTCCTCTCCCTCCATGCCATCGGGAGCAGCCTGGTCCACCCGATAGCGATACACCAGGCTTCCCATGGTGAGTTGTTCCAAGGTTCTGTTTAACGTCGAGACCATGCGCGGATCGGTGGGGGAGACGAAGAAAACCAAGGGCATGATCAGGTTGGCTGCATCCAGGGCTTCCGTGTCGTAGTGTTGAACAAAGGCGCCAACTTTGGGGTTCCACCCGCGCTGCATGACATCAAGGTAAATGCGGTCACGTTCCGCCATCCAACGGGAACGGTTCCCAGGGAATCCGCGTTGGTCGGCTAGGCGGATCCCCCGATCTAAAGCCACCCAGCACATCACCTTGGAATACACAAAGTGGTGCCGCCCACCGCGCACTTCCCAGATCCCCTCATCGGGTCGTTCCCAATTGCCGCAGACGTAATCCAGGAGCCGGCACAGATTCATCCAAAGGTCGTAGGAAATTGAAGTTCCGTGCTTGTTGTACAGGTACACCGCATCCATGAGGGTACCGTAGAGATCCATTTGCAGTTGATGGGTGGCAGCGTTCCCGATGCGAACGGGGCGCGACCCCCGATGTCCATCGAGGTGGAGTAGTTCCTCTTCAGGCAAGTCCCGTCGCCCGTCAATTCCATAGACGAGTTGCAGGGAACCGTCGGGATTTAAATCATGGCAACGGGCATTCAACCAGTCCATAAACCGTGAAGCCTCTGCCGTAAAGCCAAGGCGGAGCAATCCATAAATTGTGAAGGCGGCGTCCCGGATCCATGTATACCGGTAATCCCAGTTACGGGCCCCTCCCAGGGATTCGGGAAGACTGGTCGTGGGCGCTGCAACGATAGCACCCGTGGGGGCATAGGTCAGCAGCTTGAGGGTCAGCGCAGAGCGATGGACCATTTCTCGCCAGCGACCGGAGTATTGGCATTGCCCAAGCCACCGTTGCCAAAAGGCGGAAGTATTACGAAAAGCCATTTCTCCAGATTCCGGCGTGGCCAGCAAATTTCCTGGACCCTCGGATTCGAGGTATTCGAGGAAAAAGGTCAGGCTTTGGCCCTCACTGAGCGTGAATTCACCGAAAGCTGTGCCTTCCCGGGTTTGGAGGGGAATCGGACTCACCAGTCCCAGCAGAACATCCTTGGTTCGAAAGATGATGCCCTTTTCTCGGACCGCCACTTTGTGCGAATCACGGCCGTAATTGAATGCGGGGGCGCATTCCAAGCGGAACCGCACTTGACCACGGACGACCGAGACCATACGAATGATTTGATGCCGTTCCGGAATATATCCTGGTGCGTCTGATTCCACCGGCATAAAATCGGTAATCTCCCCAACCCCTTCTTCCTGAAGGAACCGCGTGAGCAAAATGTTGGTTTCCGGCAGATACATCTGACGCCGGTTCCCTTCCTGAAGGGGTGCGATTTTGAAATATCCACCCTGCTTGTGGTCCAGGATCGAGGCAAAAATGCTGGGGGAGTCAAAGTGGGGCAAACAACACCAGTCAATGGACCCATCCATCCCTACCAGGGCGATGGTATGGAGATCACCGATAATCCCGTAGTCACCAATGCCTTTATATCCCATGAAGAACGGCTCCTCGTCTAAATGTCGCTGAGTCCCGATCGGGAAAGGGTCATCTTGATTCCTGAGGAATGGGGGAAGTGGGGGACGAAAAGGAACGACAGGGTGGTAGGGCCATTCGAAAGGTGTGGGCCCTCCACGTGTTTAAGCCTGTTCTCTGAAAACGGGTCGTAAAACCTACCATCAGGGTAGCTGCTGGTTATCCTATACGGGCCAATGATGGTTCCTGGACCCGACACCATTGGTTCGTTCAATGGTGACCAGCTCCTTTTGACCCAACTGCGCACCCCCGTTCCCCAACCCGGTACGAGGTTTTCTCCTAAGGGGGGTGCGAATTAGGCTACCACATCAATATGGTGGTCAGGCTCTTCTTGCCCTGATTTGTTGAGCTCTTCGTCCGCTTCGGGTTGGGGATTGGCTCGCTTTCTCGGCGACCGGAAATAGAAATTCTTCCCGGGTTCTCGGTCCCCAATCGACGTGGTGTTAAAGAGCGGAATTACTGGAAGGCTTGTATTGACATCCATGGCTCTCCTTGTCCATTTCTTGTGAATGCCTCATCCGTGAGGCTGTTGCCTTCAACTGTGCTTATTAATTATTCGGCAGGAAACAGGCAAAACCTTATACATTGTGGTGAGAAACACCAATTTCTCCCTCCCCTTTGTCAGCCAAGGAAGCCATTCCGTGGCCCCGTGACGGGGAGGAACTCCCTCATTGCCCACGCCCCCTTTTGGGGGGCCTGTCTGCGTGCACTGCAGGGAGGTGAAGGTGAGGGGAAAATTCCTTGGCTGACAAAGGGGACTCAAAAATGGTGATAGAGAAACAAAGGCGGGTAAATGACCGCGTCCTCTCCACTCAGTTTCCGGAAAAGCCAAAAATGATTTGCCCCGCTTTTCCCTAGGAGGCTTTCCGAGATTAGTGATCGTTACGAGGTTGCGTCGGTTTGAGTCAGATTTTTCGATCGTTTGAGGCGAATAGTGGGGCCTATTTAACGAAAAGGATCGGAGAATCTGGCCAAATCCGACGCACCCGCAGTAGATCAATCTAATCTCGGACAGCCTCCTAAGTTAAGTGACAACCCTAAACCGAGTGCGTATAATTCACTGCGTATGAATGTCAGGGCTTTATCTCCACCAGCCAAACCTGATCAGCGTCTGATTGCGGATACGCTTCAGACCAAGCTACCTTTCCGGGCAGATTTGGCTAAGGTCGTTCCTCTGGCTGGTGATGCTTCCAATCGCCGGTATTTCCGGCTGGAATTAACAGGTGGTTCTGTTCCTTCGGTGATTCTCATGCAATTGGCCGACCCCGAGGGTTTCAAGGCCTCCGAAGAGGCCGTGAGTGGCTCGGCTTTCAAGGTAACAGAGCTTCCCTTTGTCAACGTGCTCAGGCATTTGTCCAGTGCTGGAGTCGCAGTGCCCATGCTTCATTATTACGATGAAGTCACCGGGCTCCTGTACCTGGAAGACTTTGGTGATGTGGCCTTGGTTCACGCCTGCGCCGACAAAAACGGGTCGGCGATTTTCGAATTGTATTCTCGGGCAATTGATACCTTGGTTCACATTCACCTTCGGGCGACCGGTTTCGGCCGGCAAACGTGTCTGGCTTTTACCCGATCATTTGATGTGCCGCTTGTGATGTGGGAGTTCGATCACTTTTTGGAATATGGGGTGGTGGCTCGGCGGGGGAAGCCAATGGAAGCGGACGATGAAAAATCCGTTCGCCGGGAATTTCAAAAGATTGCCGAGCTTCTGGCTGCTCAGCCCCAGGTGTTCACCCACCGGGATTATCATTCCCGGAATTTGATGGTCGATGGAGACCGGCTTGGCGTGATTGATTTTCAGGATGCGTTGCTGGGGCCACCCACCTATGACTTGGCTTCGTTACTCCGTGACTCCTACCTTGGGTTGGACGAGGCCGTGATCGATTCCATGATCGACCGGTATGTGGAGGAAATGTGCAAAGGCTTGGACCGGTCCACACAGCAGCGGATGGAAATGACTAATCCGGTAGCCTTTCGCCGGCTGTTTGATTTCACGAGCATTCAACGGAACCTCAAGGCTGCCGGGCGGTTTGTGTATATCGAACGGGTGAAACATAATCCGAAATTTCTGGCCGATATTCCTCGGACTCTCGGGTATGTTCATCGAAACTTGGAAAAGTACCCAGAATTAGAGACCTTGCGCACCCACCTGATGCCCTATGTTCCCGAATGGCAATAAATAGCGCCGCATGAAAGCTATGATTTTAGCTGCCGGTCTCGGCACCCGCCTTCGTCCCCTTACCGAGTCAATCCCAAAGCCGCTCTTGCCTGTCGGTGGATATCCCCTCATTGCCTGGAACCTGTTTCTCTTGCGGCATCATGGAATCATCGAAGTCATTATCAATGTGCATCATCGTGGGGAAGTCATTCGGGCTGAGCTTGGTGATGGGGCTCAGTGGGGTATGCAGCTCTCGTACTCGGAGGAACCTGTGTTACTTGGGACGGGTGGTGGGATCAAACAAGTGGAATCCTTTTTTGAAGACCAACCCTTCGTGGTGATGAATGGTGATACGCTCGTAGATCTGGACCTCACAGCGATGGTGTTGAATCACCAATCCCACACATGTCTGGCCACGATGGCCCTGCGGGATGACCCAGTGGTGGAAGCCTGGGGGGTCGTGGAGACCAACCTGATGGAGCAAGTGCTGGCCATAAATGGCAAAGGGTGGGTGTCTGGCCAACCCAGGCAGTCGGTGCACCGTCGCATGTTTGCGGGAATTCATGTGATAGACCCGCTTCTCCTTCGTGACGTGCCCAAAGGAGAGAATTCTTCTATTATTGATGCCTATGTGGCGTGTTTGGAGGAAGGTGCTCACATCCATGGATATGTGTTCTCTGGGTATTGGTCAGACGTCGGGAATCCCGAGCGATATGCCCAGGTCAAGCATGATGTGGAAGCGGGGCTCCTTACCTTACCGACTTGACCCTGCGGGGTTGGTTGCTTTTGCTTTTTTCCTACAGGACCATGGAAACCGTGTGGGGTTTCTTCAGACGGCTATCAGGGCGTGAAGGTGTTCTTCTGGCCCTTTCCCATTAGGGCCTGTTAAAAAATAATTTGGACAAAATCGCGCCCAGATTTGGGTCGGATTTGGACGGAACGATTGAGAAAATTCCGAGGCATAGCACGGCTATGGTGAGGTGTTTTCGATTGAGGCGCGTTCAAAGATGGCCCGAAGATGGGATGCGAGATGTCCAAGTTATTTTTTAACAGGCCCTTACTCTAAGAGACCGAGTGAGGGTTCGAGGCCAGTATGAATGAAACTCCAGAGGATTTTCGAAAAAACTCCTGGTCGGTGTGAGGACTAGCGGAAATGTCCCAAGCTCTCAAGCGAAAGATCCAAGTGTTGCAACGGCAATTGAGTCAGTTGGAGCAGCAGCTTGGCGGTTTTTCACTCTCCGATACTCAGCGAGTGGCTGATATGGTAGCTGAGGTTACGGCGGCCTTACAGCGGGTTGGGGCCAAGCGCCAGCCAACGGGCCGAAAGGCCAAGGACCCTTCACGAAGTCAACAAGGTGCAGGGAGCGCCACGGGGTTTTCCCGCAATGGTCTTGAGTTGGTTCCCGACGGGCAATTTGTGACTGACCGGGAGGGCTGTATTCAATTAGCCAACTCAACGGCAGCGCGTTTGGTTCATGTCCCCCAAGGTCGTCTTGTGGGGGCTTCCTTACCCCACTTTGTCGCAAAGAAAGACCAGCAAGCTTTGCTGGATAATTTGCTTGAGCTTGACCGGGGTGAGGGTGGACGGGAATGGGAGATGGTCCTTCATCCAACTGGCAAACGATCCTTTCCCGCCTTGTTTACCGCCTCCGCTTTGCGGGATCCCGATGGGCAGGTGGTAGCCATCCATTGGCTTGTTCGCGACCTGACCGACCAAAAACGTGCGGGTGCGGCTGATGAGCTCCTTCAACATCTTGGGGAAAAGCTGCTAGAGGGATTGACCTTGCACCAAATCCTCCCTCTCATGTGTGACCGGCTGGTGGAGGTGTTCGGGTACCCGCTTGTCTGGATCGGGATAAAGGAAACGGATGGGGCAGTCACGGTTGGTGCTCGTGCCGGGATTCAGGCGGTTTTAGGGGATGGAGTCCAGCCAGCCCTTGGATCAGAAGGGCGAAGTCCTGTGGACCAGGCAATTGCGACCAAAACGACCCAATTGCTTAGAGTCGATGATCCGCGTTGGAGTGTGTGGGCTGAGCAGGTGAAACCCTTTGGGTTTCAATCCAGCCTGGTGCTTCCTCTCTATACTCGTGAGAAGGTCCTTGGAGTCCTGGTTGTCTGCGCCGTGCGGGTTGATGCGTTTGATTCAGGAGTTATGGGATGGTTCGAAAAGTTGGTTTCCCAGGCCACTCTCAGCCTCCTCATGGCCCAGGACCAAGACAATTTACGACTCCGAGGCGCGGCCATTGCGTCGGCTGAGCAGGCGGTGTTTATCACCGATCCCGAAGGTCGTATCGAATGGGTCAATGATGCCTACACACGGCTGACAGGCTTTTCAGCGGCGGAAACCATTGGGCAGGTTCCCCAATTTTTAAAGTCCGGCAGGATACGGACGGCAATGAAGCAGGCCCGTCGAAGCCAGTCCCGCGGACAATTTTGGTGTCACGAGCTGGTCGAGCAGCGGAAGGATGGCAGTTCGTACGTGATTGAGCAGATCCTCACTCCGCTTAGAAATGACGAAGGGCAGGTCACGCATTTTGTGGCCATTCATCAAGACATAACGATCCGCAAGGAAACGGAGGCCCGGATTTTCCATTTGGCCCACCACGACCCACTGACCGGTTTACCCAATAGGGTGATGTTTAATGATCGGCTTGCGCAGGCACTGGCTCAGGCCCGTCGGCGCGGAACATCAGTAGGAATCGTATTTCTCGATTTGGATCAATTTAAGCCGATCAACGATTCCATTGGGCATGAGATGGGAGATGAACTGCTTAAAACGGTGGCGAACCGGTTGACTCGTTGTGTCCGCGCCACGGATACCGTGGCCCGGCTGAGTGGTGATGAATTTACCTTGATCCTCCAGGATCTGGAACGTGGACAGGACGCTGGACATGTGGCGCAAAAAGTACTCGAGGCGGTGGCGCGGCCAATCCCCTTGGCTGGCAGGAGCGTATTAACCACGGCCAGCTTGGGAATCTCACTTTTCCCATTTGATGCGAAGGATCCTGAGGTCTTAATTACGCAGGCTGACCGAGGGATGTATCGAGCCAAGGAAAAAGGAGGGAACTGCTACCAGTTCTTCTCTGATGAGATGAATGCTCAGGCCTTTGAACGGTTGATGTTGGAAAAGACCTTGCGGAACGCCTGGGATCGTGAAGAGTTTCTCCTTCATTTCCAGCCTGAGGTGAATATGCGTTCGGGTCAACTCATTGGTCTTGAGGCGCTTGTTCGCTGGCAACATCCAGAGTTGGGGCTCGTGTTTCCCGCGCAGTTTATGCCCATGGCGGAGGAGATCCGGTTTATCGCCCCTATTCAAGAGTGGGTTCTTCGGAAAGCCTGCCATCAGGGTATGGCGTGGAAGAAAGAGGGACTTCAGATCGGGTCGATTGCTGTGAACCTCTCCATAGGGCAAGCTGAAACTCGAAAGGTCGTGGGTATGATTGAGCGGGTTCTTAAGGAGACCGGCCTATCCCCGAATGATCTCAAGATTGAGATTTCTCAGCTCGCCGTCTTGAATAATCAGAAATCTATGATCTCTCTTTTCCAAAGGTTGAAGTCTTTGGGGATTCACATTGTCCTCGACGATTTTTGTACCGGCGATTCCCTACCGCTTCTCCTCGAACGCCTTCCCGTTCACAGTCTCAAACTCTCCTCATCTCTGGTGTTCAATTTACCCATGGATCAGGAATCCGTCGCGCTGGTTCAGGCCAGTCTGGCATTGGGGCGAGAGTTCAAGCTGCCCGTGGTGGCCAAGGGGGTGGAGTCTGCAGCCCAGGTGACCTTTTTGCGGGAACAGGGCTGCTATGGCATGCAAGGCTATCTGTGTTCACGACCGCTTCCTGCTGAGGAAATAACCACTTTGTTAAAAGGCTGGTGGGCCTCTGAGTTCTGATTGCCTGATGGTAAGAAACGTTGGATAAATGCAACGAATGTGGAATTAATGCCGCAGCTCCTGCGGCCATTATCGGTGTAGCCATTCAGGTCATTATTTTAACCATCCGTAGGACCTTTCCAAATCGTCCTTTGATCAAGTTTTTCCTCCCCCTTCCCGCGGAGGGACCTTACACCCGTATTGGCTAGCGATCCGCTTGTCCTAATTGTCGACTATGGTTAACCATTTCTTCGGTTTCCTGAAATTTCCCTGATCCCCAATGAGGTCATTTGGAGACCAATTTAGTCTGTGGGAGTCACACTATGTTTTGGGTTGGAACCTGAAGACTCCTTTTTGCCTTGGCTTGGCCTTGGTTTTGCATTAAAATTATTTAGTGTGGGACAATACTAGCTTGGGTTCTCGGAGAAAACCGGAATAGGGAGCTTCCATTTGCGCCCCCAGTAACCTGCAGAAAGGTTTCTCAATGAAGAATCTATTGCGTCATATCGGCGTTTTGGTGATTTTTGTTCTTCTCGTGGTGATGGCGATGGGTTGCAGCAAAAAGTTCGTTCGTGGAACTGTGGTTTCAGGAACCGATCCTGAAAAGATGCCCCTTGAAGCAGAGGTCCTGTCCTCTGTGGAGACCCCTCAGCCTTTTTCCCTTTCTCAAGATAGAGATAAAAATAAAATGGCTCAGGGAGGAGGTGTTGGGTTCTCGGGTCTAGGCGAAACCATCGACGAGAATTTGATTAACACAAGGGAGGAGGGAACCGGGACAGGAGGCCTCCTAGAGACCAGACTCAAAACTACCCACCAGGATGCTCATGATGACCCAATTGGAATAAAAGGCGCCTCAAGTAGACCTGGAGATATTTCACCTAACAGGGAAATATTTGCCCATAACCGGAGTAGGAATATGGGGGTTATCCCTCATCGAGGTCTTCGGGACATCTTTTTTGAGTTTGACAGTTGGCGGTTGACTCCGGAGTCCAAAAAGATACTCGAGGAGACCGCGGCATGGCTTGAGACCCGCCCCCAAGAACAGGTCACCATCGAAGGGCATTGTGATGAACGGGGGACCCAGGCCTATAACCTTGTGTTGAGTGAGAAACGGGGTGCCATGGTTCAGCAGTATTTGGGTTATTTAGGGGTTTCCGCCAATCGGTTTGTCGTGGTTCCTTATGGAAAGAATAAACCAGCCTGTCGGCAATTCACCGAAACTTGTTTTCAGGCCAATCGACGGGCCCATTTGATTCCGGATGGGAAATAGTGCCCCGAAAATCCTAACTCTATTCTTACCCCCCCTTCCTCTCGTTGCCGGGTATTGACGGCTTTGTCGAGTACACGTGGGGCCATGGAATTGGTTGGTTTCACTGCGGCTTACCTGAGAATGACTTTTTCGCATGAGGAACTTCAAGAACCGGCCTTGTGCGAGTGAGCATTCCCCCCGAATACGAAGACTACTTCCCTAAATCCCGAAGTCACTCAAGCATTCGCCAGGCGGGGAGACGTCCGGCGATTGCTTGCCAAAATTTCCTCCCCCCTCTCCTTGCTGGGCTCTTTCCTTGTTTTTTCCCGACAGTCTAGTCACCCCTTAAAGCTGGGCGTGTTCCAGGTTCGGCTTTTCATGTGTGAAGTGATTGGTCGAGCTGGGATGCTTAATCTGGGCAATCTCCAGCGGTTCAAACAGGTGGAAAAGGAATGAGGGAGGGAATGGCTTACGTGACTTGGTCCGTCACCTCAAGAAATTCATAGAGTTCATCCCAGGTGGAATAGTAACTTCTATCGGGTAAGATTTCGTAGTGGGTGCCGAAATAAGTGTTGAAGAGGACCCGAAATGTGTTTACTGGGGAGATCCCCTCATAAACGCCCTGAGTGCTCGTGTCAGGCACATAAAACGCGCTCAGGATGGAAAAGGCCTCCTGAAAATTAGTGTTGTCTGGGTTTTCCCAGTCGAGTTGGAGACGTGAGCCGTGATCAGATTGGATAATAATGATGGGAGGCTCTGGGGATTTGGCCAGAATATTTTCGATGACCACTTTGAGGCGTTGATTTAAATATTCCACTTCTCCTTTGTAATTCTGGAGATATTCTCTCACCGTTCCTCCCTTGCTGATAAATGCCGTTCCGTCGCCGATCCAATACCTCCGATTCGGTTCAATAGCCTCCCCATTTGGTCCAAAGACAAACGGCGGGTGGGGGGCCAGGATGTGCGCAAACACAAAGATGGGGGATTCCACACCGGCCAGGTCGGCGAGATGATCCAAGGCATAGTTAATCCGATCCCGATGGGCTTGGTAGGCCGTATGAGGAGAACCAAATAGTCGCCCCACCTCATAAAAAAGACCGGGAAGCGGTGTCGTGTCCAAGAGGGTGACCTGGAATTCATCAGGAGCCTGCCGATCGGGCAAGTGAATGTCGGCGGCTTTCATATTGGAAAATGATTGGCCGGACTCAAAGGAAACAAACTTGTACCCAAAGTCTTTAAGGAAGGAAACAACGTGATTGTTCTGAATCATGTTTTTAAGCGGGGTGCGATTATTCCCCTCCATGCCGTTCTGGCCGGCCATGTCGTTAATGTAGGTCAGATTGAGGGCTGAGGCCAAAGCCAACCATGTCTGGTTGTAATTGGCCCGGCTTTTCCCTGCAACGTAGAACCCTTTTTCCTTTAAGAAGTCGAGAAACTCGCTGTTGTTATATCCGTGGATCTCCTTGAGAGTATCCGCCCGGGCGTAGGCGTCCAAAAGAATGTAGTAAATATCAGGAAGACGTTCGGGAAGGGGAAGCCCATCCGTTTCAATTCTGGGCAATAGAGCGGCATGGGCCTCCTGTTCAAAGGATGTGCTGGTGATGGGATAGAGAGCGCCCGTTAGAAATGGGAAAGCGACCAGCGCCGCTCCCGCCAAATTTAATCCACTGTTGACTTGTGAAAAGTCACGAGTGGTGCGCTTGAGGTAAAAGGTCCCGAAAAGAAAGAGGAGCACCCAAATTACCAACAGGAAAGCATGTCGACGCAAGGATATTGGTTCAGTGGGAAGGGCGCTGAACATATGTCCGTAGGAAAAAAACAGGAATAAAAATAAAGAAACTCCAAGTCCGGATTTAAATTTATTTTTGTACAGGAGTTGAAGGACGAGCCAGGCCCCCAGGGTGATCAGTGTGACCAGGTAAAGCGGAACGATCAATTGGTCTGCTGAGACGTGTCCAATGTTGTACGAGAAAAGGAACAGGATGGGGAAGAGGCCGAAAAAGAAGGGATGAAGGACCAATTGTTTCATCACGATGACTTCACGCTTTCAGGATATTCCAAAGGGCCGCCTGGAAAATTTCTCCTCTCACGTCTTTTGGGTCCGCATGAGATATAAGTATCTTTCAGTGCTTCGAATCTTGATGACTCTTTCAATGAAGAAATGCTTCTGAAATTCAGTTTCAAACGTCTCTCTGGTGTAGTCGGGGAAGACGTCGGTCCGGGTGGAAAGCAGTCGCTGGACTTGTGAATCGCTTTTCGGGACGAACTCGATGATCAACGAGTGGCAAAGGCTTTTGAGGAAATGTTCGATCCGATCCAGGGGCACATTGTTGGCAATGGCTAAATGATGAATTAAGGCCAGGGCCAGAATGGTATCCGCTGGTCCCCGCTCGAGAAGAGAAAGGCGCTCTTGGCTGGCCCAACCGAGGCTGGAGCTTGGATTCGTTAAGTCCAGCACGAGGGGTAATATCTTAGTTTCTCCCTTCTCGATACAGCTCCGGTAGTTCATTTCAACGCAGGTGGGGTCAGCCTCAAAGGATATGGTGGGAATCCCTTTTCCTGCTGCCTGCCGACTAAATAGGCCGGTGTTCGATCCCAAATCCCATACGCCTTTCGACTCGCTGATGTCGAGCAAGGCCCCAACCAACGCCGTTTTTTCGCCCATCGCCTCCTGAGAGTACGTATTTTCCTGATAATATGAGGACCAGGTTGAATCACGAAGGGGGAAGTGTAATTTGTGGACGGCCGTTTCCAGGCTGTCGATCAGGCCAAGAAAGGCCTGTCGACTAAGCCCTCGGGTTTTCGTGGAAGGGATGGTTGAACCCTCATGGCGTTTTTGGCTTTTGGCATGGAGGTGCACATGCGAGAGTAAAGAAAAATGCAAATAGGTGCCGCGGGGGAGAAGAGAGCTTGCGAGGTCCAATGGGATGCCATCCAAGTAGATTCGTAATAGTTGATTGAGGCGAATGTCTTTATGGGTCATCAGAGCGAGGGGGGCCAGAAAGTGCTGGCAGAACTGGCGATAGGCGACCCAGGGTTGTCCCTCTTGGTAGGTCTCGAAGGAAAGGGTATCGATTAAAATCGGGCGTCCGGCCTTAAATTGAATGTTGTAGGCGCTGGCGTCCTTTAAGACCATCCCAAAGTCGAGTGCGATCTTTTGAATCTGAAGGGTGGCCAAAGCTGCGGCTTTGTGTTGGCTGAAGCACCATTCATAAGGATAGGAAATGAAGGGGATGGGTTCAGGCCTTAGGGTTTTATAGTGATCCTTCGAAGAGGGGACTGTAGAAGGGTGGGGTTCCAGGGTGACCTCCTGATGTGGAATGAGCAGGCCGGCCTTGAGCAGCGATCGATACAACCCCGATTGCATCAAGTGGTCATAATGATCCCGGTAGCCCCGATTGATTTGTCTATAGAGGGTGCCGTCTTGACGAAAGAGAAAGCCGCTTGGGTCCCGAAATGAACTCGGAAGTACCGTATTAGTCGTGGCCATCATCCTGGGAGCGGCTGCGCGAGAAAAATTGGGAAAGGTAGCCCCTGAAATTTCTCCAACCCATTTTTATGGCGAAGAGGGAGCTAAGGAGGCCCGCCATTAACATTTGAAACAGATAACTTCCGGTGCCTGGATCAATATAGCCGAAGACTGCCGGGGCGAAACTCACGTGCAGCAGGATCATGAAGGTGAGTGATTTCATGAGGATGCCAAGAGTTGTCATGCGGAACCTCCCAATACGTTCGCTGCCCAAAATCTGGGTTTGTGGGGTGGATGGAATATCCGAAAATCGATGAGTGATGTCCCCCAGTTAGTCAACCTTTAAGAAGCTGGTAAAAAGCTTGTGAAAGGGAAAAGAACAAACTTGCCCTTGTCATCTCGTTATCGGTTGAACTTTGAAGTTTCTTGATAGGAAACAGAACGGGAATTTCTCAGCAGTAGGTTGTGGTTGTTCCACGTTTTTGGGGGCATTGGTGGCCGGAGCCACCTGGAGGCTCGTGAGGGTCGGGTAGCGAGGCTCGACGGCTTGTCTTTCTGGGAACCCCGATGGCCACGGGCTTGCAAGCCCTTTGGTCCAAGGGCCTAGATGGTTGCGAAGGAAGACTCTGGACTGTGTGGGGAAGGGCTGGAACCAAGGAGAGAATTGGAGGGTGTCAGTGGCTTACAACAGGCGGATCCCCCTGTGCGAGGGAATAGTAGGCACAAGAGAAAAAGGTTTTTGGACGGCGGTGATCAACTCCCCACGTTGTTGGATGGAAGATTCATGAATCGGCCCAAGCCAACCGTCAGCTTTCTGGAGATACCTGATTTTATATGGGTCAATGCCCATAGTCCGACAGCACGTGGCGTCCACTGCGGGAAGATTGCGCCCCATGACAATGGTCCCCATTGATACCGGTGTCCCCATGATGGGGCCATCCCCTTCCATGCCGACGATGCCATCCACGATGGCGAAGTGGGGTTGAAGGGTCGCCGTGATATCGAGAATCGAGTTGTGGATCCCTGCTTGATGCAGCACGTTTTTGGGCCAGCCGTAGTAGATACCCGGCATGGCGCCAAACAAATTTTTCATAGACAAGGTGGCACCAGTCCAATGATGAGTTTTGAGCTTGGCTACGGAAACAATCCAATCAATCTCCTGGAAGATTTTAGGAAAGGTGAGAGTGGCCAACCGGGTTTGACGGCCTTGATTGGGAATAGTCTTCCCTTCTTCATAATTGAGGTTGATGAAAGGGATTCGGTCTTCAAAGAGAACCTCGCCTAAACCGGACTCCTCCAAGACATCAAGGGTGTCGCGTCGATGACCGGGTCCCTCTCCGACGTAGACTCGCTCCGCTCCGAGAGATAAGAATGCCTCAACGGCCCCGCGGACAACCAAAGGATGCGTGTTGATATGATCCGTCCCCTCGTGTGTTTCCACCAGATTGGGTTTGAGCAGAATTCGTTTACCCTTCACCTCGGCGGACGACACCCCTAGCTCTCGGAGACCCAAAGAGATAATGGAACGTAGATCCGACCCATAGCTGTCAACGCGGCCAATGAAGGTCTGAGAATACGGATAGGGCAGGCTAAGCCAACGAAACAGAGAAGCGCCTGATACGGCTAATGCCCCGCCCGCCAGGGTGGCAAGCAGGAATTCCCGCCGTGTCCAACCATCTCGGGTAGTTATACGGAATGCCATGCGTAGCGCTCCTAAGCCTGTGCCGCCGCTGTTTCTAAATTCTTCCCTCGCCGGGGGAGCTCTTTGAGCCCTCGTGGAGCAAAGAGGGGAGCCAACAACAGGCACAGAGATGGAGTGTCGTACCCACCAAATCGGCCTTCCCGATGCAGGGTTTCCATGATCCAATCCTCGGCCTGAACCGGAGCCTTTTCCCATCCAGCCAGTCCAAGGAGGCTCCACCCAAGAGCGATGGGAGTCCGAAGCTTTGGGGTTTCTGCCATGAGATAGTCAAGGCTCCGAGACACGAAGGTTTGAGGGACTCGTCCAGCCAATGCCGAGAGTGCCGCTCCGGTGTCTTCGGGGGAAGGGCGGAGTTCCTGCCCAAACACAATGGTATTCCCATAGTTCCAACCTCCACGAGGCAATTGTCGATCAAGAAGCATCTTCGCGGCCTCTTCCAGGCGGGGGTGGCCTTCATGGCCCACTAGGTGCAGTGCGATCATGGCGAGAGCGGTGGTTTCCACCCAGGAATGGGTTTGGTCGATCCAAGGCCACCCTTTCAGAGAGGGATCATGACGTAACGGGCTCTGAGGATTTTTCGCCCAATGCTTCCCGCTGGTCTGGAGGAGAAACTGTACGGCACGGGATTGATGCCTTTGATGATCGGGAGAAGGCTCCCAGGCCAGGATCGCAAGGGGAGTTGGCCAAAACGCATCAGGATGATCAGGAGCAATGCTGACGCGTCCATCTCGAAGCTGGGTGGCTGCCAGGCGAGACCAGGCAGGGTTGAGGAGACCCGATTCTGAATCACTAGCCGCCAGGATAATTGCCGCCCACGCTGTCGCATCAGGGCGATCTTCCCCGTTGGGTAGGACGGAAAATCCTCCATTCGGACGGGATCGATTTTTAAGTTTCCCGAGATAGTCAATCACTGGTTCTTTCCAACAATGAAGGTGCTTCCTTGTGTGACTGAGAAAATGAATCAAGAAGTTCGAAAGGCGTTGGAATCCACCCTCACCAACGTCCGAGTGCTTTCAGAGGGTAGAGAGTTCTCAAAAATGACCCAAAGGTCCTCTTCGTTTTCACACTTTTTAAAAACTTCATCAGGGGGGTAATCGGCCTAGGGAAGGGTTGACTTGATCCCAGCCGGCAGGTTCATGGAATGGTTGAGAGGGCCTTCTTTCGGAGTGAGGGGGGTTTATCTTTTCCTATTCAAGGTCTAAGAGCGGATCTAACAAGAAGAATAGGGCGCAATGGCTCCCCAAAATCAACCAACGTCTTAGGGAGAGGCTCGTGGAATTGAGAGAGTCCCGATTTATTCGGGAAGGAGAATTCAAGGTATGAGAAATCAGTGCCGATGAGGTACGTAAGTCTTCATGGGTGAATTTCGGAAGACCTGGACCGATTGTCCGATGTGGGCATCCCCAAATGAAAAAGCACGTCAGGGTCAAGGGCGGGGAACAAGTTTGGGCTTCTGTTTGCCGATAATACAGACAAAGCCTTTGCAGGCTTCTTAAACGAGAACTCCTTCCCGAAACGGCAAACTCGTCGTGAGGCGGGGGCGCAAAGCCACGGGTCAGTAACTCTGATAGCCGGGCTGCCGAAGGAAGGAAGACGATGGCACCTTAGGGTGGGAGTTCTCCTGATCTCAACAAGGAGGAGAATCCCATGCGAAGTGGGTGTCACTCTTATGATGGTTCAGGCCTCGGTAAAACCCGCCTTATAGGATGGAGCCATATTTCCTCTACTCAATCGGTCTTCAGGGAAAGGACCGCTTCTCACCAACTTTCCTGGGTCATTGCTTCAACATTTCAAGTGCGTAGAAGGCCCAGTTCCCATGGGATTGCCTTAATCGCCCTGGAAAAAATCGCACGCCGCAGAGCGGACGGCGGTTGTGGAATATCGGACTCAGGCTGTGGGGTCAGGTCGTCGAGAACCTCACCCCCTCACAATAGAGACCGGTTTGCGGAGCCATCCCCACGGTCCCGGAAAAAGGGCCAAAAACGGGATATGGTTTGGCAACGGGAACATTTGGCACTGACATCAAAACATCTTCCTGATCGGGGTTCCCCTTCCCGATAAAGGCAAACCCGTCGTGAGGCGGGGGCGCAAAGCTACGGGTCAGGTCAGCGACCTGACAGCCGGGCTGCCGGAGGAGGAATGAGGCGTAGGGGACAGTCGATGATGGTGGAAAAGAGGGCCACACCACATCGACGAGAGTTTGTTCTCATCGTGCCCGAAAGGAGATCACCCATGATGAATCACATCATGCGATTTGTGCGGGATGAAGAGGGAGCGACGGCTCTGGAATACGGGTTGTTGGCAGCCTTGATTGCTGCGGTCATTATTGGGGCTGTACAGGTGCTGGGGCAGACCGTCAGCCAGACCTTCACCAATATTTCCGATGCCATGACGAATATAGGCGGCGGCAGCGGCAGCGGCGGCAGCGGCAGCGGCGGCAGCTAATACCCTGTTCGTGCCCTAACTGGTTGACTTCGTGGAGTCTGCCCGGCTTGGCCGGGCAGACTGCCCGAAACCTGAGAATTTAGCCATTCTTTCGTAGACGTTTGTCTTCTGAGGATCCCTCTCCGCCCTTTGGCCCAAGAAACCGAATCTTTTTTGAATCCTGGCTTGATGGTTTTCTGGGATGGATAAGGTGGAGAGCGATCGGGATCAACATGGGGGGATCTATGAAGCCGATGAAATTACAGACTACCCGATGGTGCCTCTTGAGGAAAAATCAACATAGCGAAAAGGGCCACACTACCGTTGAGCTGGCCCTTTTGATACTGCCTTTTTTAACCATGTTATTCGGGGTCATGGAATTCGGATGGTATTTTCTCCACCAACATACCCTCCAACATGCCACCCGCGAGGGGATGCGCTTAGCTCTTGTAGGAGAAACTTTGCTTGATGAACAGGGGCAACCTATGACCCGGGAAGATTCCATTATCCAAACGATAAAGGATACTGCTGGCGGGGTCATGGATTCCAACCAGGTGCAGGTGTGGATCTTTAAAGTCGGGAGTAATTATGAAAGCCCCATGAACTGGGAAGATCTGGCGCCGAATGCGGGGAACCCCGCGGATTTTATGCGGGTCAAGACCCGGTATGATTATCACTTTATCTTTCCCGTCATCGGGCCCTTGCTTTCGG
>JACZVJ010000134.1 GCA_022572725.1 Nitrospinota bacterium
AAGGAGAGGAATCCGAATCAGATTCATTTCGAAAAAGATCAGCAGACTGCGATTACCCATGGAAAACCCGGAAGCGCCATTGTTAATCGTGAATTCGGCAGTAGAAAAAATGATTATCCTCAACGAACCCCCTCACCCCAGCCCTCTCCCCCATCATGGGACGAGGGTAAAAGGGGCGCGGCTTTAGAGGAGATATGGCAGGAGCCGAGCTCAAGAGTTCGTTCGGCACCGCGGAGAGCATGCTGGCCCGCTGTCCGTTTCCTTGCCTCCCCCTCACCCCAGCCCTCTCCCCAGAAAGAGCGAGGGTAAAAGGAGCGCGGCTTTAGAGGAGATATGGCAGGAGCCGAGCTCAAGAGTTCGTTCGGCACCGCGGAGAGCATGCTGGCCCGCTGTCCGTTTCTTTGCCTCCCCCTCACCCCAACCCCCAGAGGGGCGAGGGGGTATGGCTTGGATGAGGACAGAGGGTCGGTGGGCAGTGCCCATCCTGCCCAGACTGATAAATGAATGGTGGGCGATGCCCATCCTCCCCAGACTGATAGATGAATGGTGGGCGATGCCCACCCTACGCAGACTGGTGTTAAGAAAATTGTTCGAGATACCTCAGGGTTCAACGGCGGGCACGGACGAGAAAAGGACCAGAGTCCAGAGGGTTCAGAGGTCAGAGAAGAAATGGGGACGCCACCACCCGAAACCCAAAGTGGTAGTACCAGAAGTTCGGGTGATAGTCGTTGCGACAGGCACCCCGCATGCTGAGGTCGGAGTTGCCGAACGCGCCGCCACGCAACACCCGGGATTTGTCCTTCGATGCAGCTAAATGCTCCCGTTCTTGGCATCCCTTTTCATCCTCGGGGTACGGATAATCCGCATACACACTCCGCGTCCACTCCCACACATTCCCGCTCATGTCCTCAACGCCGTATGGACTCGCTCCACCAGGAAAGCAGCCGACGGCACTGGTTGTTCCAATTTCAGTTTGATCATAGTTGGCGCAGTTGGGATCAGGCTCGTTCCCCCACGGATATTTGCGGCTGTCCGGACCTCTCCCCGCCTTCTCCCACTCCGGCTCACTGGGCAAACGAACCTCCCAATCCCTTGGAAGCACTTTCTCCGCTTGTATGCGGTCCGTCAGCCACCGGGTAAAGGCCAAGGCTTCGTACCAACTCACTCCCACGACTGGGTGGTTGGGGAGGTTGAAAGGCTCACCCCTGTCATAGGGCCCTTCCCTCGGGTAGTCGTCAAAACGTCCCTTTACTTGTCCCACGCTCCAGACACCCGCTGCTTTTGCTTCCTGCCAGAAGTCCTTTGTCTTGTAGCCGCCGGCTTCGACAAAGGCCTGATATTGCGCATTGGTAATAGGATACCGAGACATCTTGTAGGCATACCGGATGTGGTATTCGAACGACTTTTTTTCCTCGCCCATCTTGAATAGCCCCTGCGGAATATCACGCCATTCGATTTTTTTGAGATCAACAACTTCCTGCCGAGGATCACCCAGCTTCGCCAGCACCCGTCCGGACGCAGCGCGCTTGACCGGTTTTACCTTTTGATCGTTCTTCATTACCTGCCCTAAGGCCTGGATAACCGCTGCTCGACATTTGGGCGTCACCCCTCCCGGCCAAACATCATGCACAGCCTCCCCGGCAAGGATCACAGCCTGCCCTGGCTCACCAGGCTGGGATTGCACCAGTTCCAGTAGCACGGCAGCCGCGGCTTCTTCCCGCTGCTGCACAATCCCCAAATACCCGATGGTCAAGAGGCTCACTTCGTGCCAACTGTCATCTCCGAGATGCTCCCCCAACATCCGAACCACCGGCTCGATGCCTTGCTGCCCTTGCTGAGCAAGGGCAACAGCCGCCAAATATTCCTGAAACGTCAGATGCAGAAACCCATACTCCCTGGTCCCGCGCTCGAGCAGGAGTCCGGCATGGTCCCGGACATCCGCCAGAAACTGGTCGGCTGCCTGTTGTGAATCCGATTCTTGCCGATCAGCAAAGATTGCCTCCAATTTGCGCCGCAACTCTTCTTGTTTGACGAGCCCCACACCGGGACTGGTCTCGTGCATCCACAAGGCCAAGGGCGCCAGAATCTTGACCGTTTTAGCCACCTCCAGGGTTGGGGTCGTCGGACGTCCCAATCCCCGCACCAGATTCCATTGGTTCAGTAACGTCTGAATGTAGTTTTGATACAGTTCCGCCCGGCGTTCAGGCAGTGTCACTCCCTGCCGCTTCATCAAGGCCAAAATCGTCAACAGGAGTGGATTGGACGCCAAACGACGCACGCCGGCGTTGTGCTCGACGGCGGTCAGCAATTCTTCGCGCTCTTTCGCCGCTTCCTGGGCCGCCACGGGGGTACTTCCACGTGCCGCGCGCTCTAAGGCGGCGGTCCACTTTTCCACGAACAGCGTCGTCTCCTCTTTTTCGAAGTCCACAAGCGTACACTCGCCCAACCCTTCCACCGCCGGGCGGATTTCCTTGTATCCCACGATGCGGCTCGTCAGCAAAAACTTGTTTCCACGCTGGCGCTGGGCGGTGAAAAAGTCGCACACGCGATCGACCACCACGCGGCGTTGTCCTGCATCCCGCACCTCATCCAGGCCATCCAGCAACAGCCAGGCTCCCCCATGTTTCAAGGCCTCTTCCAAAATCGGGCCGATGGCGTGACTCACGCCTCGCTCCCGATAGTAGTCCGCAATGAAGCGATCAAGCGGCATCTCCCCATTTGCGAGGACATTGGCGTAGGCGGAAAGCGGGACCAGGAACGGCAGGCGGGGCTCCAATCCAAGGGCTTCCCCCTGCCCCAGCGCTAAATGCAGGGCGATGTATTTCATGAACGTGGTCTTGCCGGCGCCCGGATCGCCTAGAATGATGAGACCATCATGTTTCTGCAGTAATTCCAGCACGGCCCTGGGCTCACTCAGGCGCTCGCCCATGGATTCCATTTCCGCCTCACTGGCCTGGCGCCCGGCGACCTTTAATTCCCGTGCCCAGGTTTCACCCTTGGGGACCTCGATGCGCGCTTTGAGCGGCACATACATCTCGATCAGCGGCAACCGAAGGGGGACGCGGTCTGTGACACCCATCCCTCTGAAATCCAGGTATCGGTAGCGATCAACGACATGCTTGAGATATTCCTTGGTAGCCTCCTGAAGTTCCGCTGGGGTCTTTTCCTTTCGGAGGTGGTTCCAGAGCAGTTCCGGATTGGCGACGAGAATGACGTCTCCGTGCATGTCGCCCCCTACGGCAACCTGCTTGGCTGCAACTCCGTGGTCCGCCGCCACGATGGACTGGTTTTCTGCTTGAATTGTTGTGACCTTAGTGGATGCAGGTTGTCCACTCCCCAATACGTCCTTATTTGCGCCGCGCCACCATCCAATGCCCCCTGCCACTGCAGCACCAATCCAAAGCACCAACTGCACCAACCCGGTCATGCCCCCGATTTCGTCTGAATGCGCACCGGCAAACTTCATCAGCGGCGGAAGCCACCATGGGACGGTGGCCGCCAATGCAACTAACACAACCAGGATCACTGCCAGTGGAACCCATTTTTTCACGTCAAATTCCCCCAATCCTGTCACCTGTTCTCGAATTCGCCGCAGCTACTATACACCCTTCCGCTGCATCGGGCGATGACGCATCGCAAGAGGGACGACATGTCAGAACTGCCGCCATCTTCGTTGTCTTACCCAAAACTCATGACTTTTGGCTCTCAAGAATTTTGGATGGGCACACACGCTCCCTTTCCTTTGAAGGAAAGGGCTGTGGTGAGAGATCATGGCAATCCGAAGGTGAGGGGGGAAGTTCCTTGGAAGGAGGCGAGGTGAGGAAGAGATTGAAAAATCCAACATGACACGAGAGCTACCAAAGCCTTCCGCCACAAGGGCTCTACCTCCCCTCCGCCCCGCCTTACAAAGGCGGGGGACCCAGGCATGACAAAGGAAGGGCTAAAGGCTGATGAACCAGAACGACTGACCTACACAATTTCCGGAAGGGCCCTCACGACTTTTTGTGACGGTCATGGGACGTCGGGACGAGGGTCAGGCACAAAGCCCTCTCGGTTGGGCATGCGGATAGCCGGCAGGGATTGTCGATCCAGTACCGTGGTTTCATCCACAATTCCATTTTGGAATAAAATCCAAGCCACCACGGCGTACACTTCATCCGGGCTCAAGGTTTGAGGCGCGGTGGGAGGCATGGCACGGAAAATATAATCGTACAGGGTTGTGGCGTAAGGCCAATAGCTGCCGACGGTTTTGACTGGATGATCAGTGCCAAGTGTTCCCTCCCCAGCCACCAAGCGATTCATGGGGCCTTCCCTTCCTGTTGGCCCATGGCACGCTGCGCAGGTTGCGGTATAGACCTTCGCCCCCTCCTGAACGGAACCCTGGCCTGGGGGAAGTCCCTCGCCATCGGGCCCGACGTCGATATTCCAGGACTGGATTTCAGCGGATGTGGCAGGCTTGCCCAGTCCAAATGTCTGCGAGCTTTCGGGGGGAATCCGTGTCCCTCCAACCCCCACTACGCACAGCCATACGAGGCACAGCACCGCAAGGGTTCCCAGTCTGACCCTCTTACACGTACACATTTTCAACCCGACCCTCTTTTGTTATTTTCCAACTTTGAATAGCGTTGTAGTGATAGTAGGAGTTCGTGCCTCGCACTCGAATGAGATCCCTCCGGGTTGGTTGAATGTAGCCCGTTTCATCGGTGCACCGGCTTTGCAACAGCGCTTCCTTCCCGTCCCACCACCATCCCAACCGGAACCGAGTATGGCATTTCGGAAGCACAGGCTCCTGAAGCTCTGCAGGCTGCCAGGCCATTCCCCCATCAACACTGATTTCCACCCGTGTTACGCGACCCCGGCCGCTCCAGGCCAATCCTCGAATCTCCACAAACCCAGGCTGCGGAAGGCGCTGGCCTCCAGAGGGTGTGGTGATGACGGATTTGGCCTCCATCTCAAAGGTGAATTGCCGCGCTTTTCCATCCGGCATAAGGTCGGTGTACTTTGACGTCTCTTCTCTCGTCATGAGTGGCCCGGCCACCAACTTCAACCGCCGTAGCCATTTGATACAGGCATTCCCCTCCCAGCCGGGAAGGAGCAGTCGTAGCGGATACCCTTGCTCCGGTCGAAGCGGCTCGCCATTCTGCGCATAACAGAGAAGGGCCTCATCGATGATGGAGGCCAATGGCAAGGTGCGCGTCAAGGCGGCCGCGTCGCTGCCTTCCGCCAATATCCAGGTCGCTTCGGGTTGTATGCCGGACTCACGAAGCACCAGGGCCAGAGAAACCCCAGTCCATTCGCTGGTGCTGATAAGCCCATGGATTTGCTGAGCAGTCAACTGGACCGGCTCCTCCCACTGCGAACCGGAATTGCCTGAGCATTCGATGAAGGCAAGGCGAGACACCGCCGGAAACCGCTTCAACTCATCCATTGAAAATATCATTGGGCGTTCCACGAGACCGTGAACCAGCAATCGGTGTCGAGTGGGATCAATGGCCGGCACCCCATTGTGATGGCGTTCAAAGTGCAGGGCGGAGGGAGTGATGACACCATGTAAATCCTGCAAAGGGGTGCGGGACCGCGTGAGGGCTGGAATGCGACGAGCCTCCACAAACGGGGATCGTTGACCATACATGCGGGCAGGTGAACCCGGTACCCGTGTGGGATCGGCAGGATTCATAGGAGCGGGTTCCGAGCGAGATGGAAACAACCATGGTGTCGCCGTCACGCCGAGAAGTGATGTGGCCCCCAGAAGGAAAGCCCGTCGGTTGAATTTCCTTCCAGGAAACACATTGCGTAGGATTTTCGTGGCCTTATTCATCCAATCTCCCAACTGCACATCTCTTGGATTCATGGGTCCTCCTGTTGACTACTGCTCCCTTGAACGGTATTGAAAGACCATCCCTTGCGTCGCCCCCACCCTTAATTAAGGTCCTTGTATCGAAAATCAAAGAGTTTAGAGAAAGAGGAGCAGGGGCATAATCTTACGCAAGGGTCTCCATTCAGTAAACCTCAATCCGGCTGTGGGAGTGACCTGTTCGGGATAAGCTTTTGAAATGGCGTGGGTACGTTCACACCCATGAATCACTCAGGAGGTGGCATTCCAACCCCTCCCACGAATGTAGGTGGGCAATGCCCACCCTACAAAAATTTCGCAAGCAGTGAATCAAGCGCCGGATTTAGGGTAAACCACGGAGAATGAAAGAGCCTTCTCATTGAGAACGACCCTCCAGATATGCTCATGGCTCACTCTGTTCTTCCTGGTTGGAACTACCGGATGTATTTCACATATTCAATGGGCACATGAGGCCGAGGCCATATCTCCACCATCGTGTGTTCCTGATCACCCGCCAACCTGGAACGATTTCAGCAGGCAAGATCGTTCCAGTCCCACCACCGCCCAAACCGCCGTTCGGTTTCGCATTGCTCAACTCCATCCCCCTCGCCTGGAAGCTCGATTTGACCCGGAACAATCTTGGGTGATTCCGGAAGCCGTCGACTCTTGGGACCCCTATGTATTGGAAACATCCCAAATGCTGCTTCGCCACGAGCAACTCCATTTTGCCATCAGTTGCTTGCTGGTCCGCCAGGCCAATGTGGTGTTGCAAAACGGGGGAAACCTTCAAGCGATGTTGGAATTAGTGCGAGCCACGGCCCAGCGCCTCAACCGCCAGTATGATAAGGACACTCGGCATGGGGTGGATCTCTCCCGTCAAGCCGACTGGGAGCAAGACGTCGAACAGCAGTTGCAGGAGGTGACGAAGCTGGAATAAGGGCCTGTTAAAAAATAATTTGGACACAATCGCGCCCAGAATTGGGCCGGATTTGGACGGAATGATTGAGA
>JACZVJ010000044.1:0-7500 GCA_022572725.1 Nitrospinota bacterium
CCTATCGCGATCGGCGCCAACAGTTGGGGGAGCGGCAACCTCGTCGTCACTCCGCTTTCGGCCTACTTCGATGGACTCATTGATGAGGCAGCCATCTTCGGAAGCGAACTCACGGCCAACCAGGCTAATGATCTTTACACGACCGGCCTCAGTTCCTACCAGCTCGCCGAGGACGGCACGCTCACGGTCAATGCCGCGAGCGGGGTGCTCGCCAACGATTCCGACGCCGAAAGCGATACCCTGACAGCCGTCCTGGTCAGCGGGCCTTCGAATGCGGCGTCGTTCACCCTCAATGCCGACGGCTCGTTTACCTACACCCCGACCGCGAATTTCAACGGGACTGATTCCTTCACCTATAAGGCCAACGACGGCACCAGCGACTCCAACGTCGCCACCGTCACCATCAAGGTCACGGCAGTGAACGATGCCCCCACGGCCTCCGACAAGACTGTGGTAACCAACGAGGACACGGCCTATACCTTTCTACAGACCGATTTCAACTACAGCGATGTGGACGGCGACCCCCTTGACCACATTCAGATTACAAAGCTGGAAACCGCTGGATCCCTTGAGTTATCCGGCATCCCGGTTACGCTGGGACAGACGATAACGGCGGCGGATATCACATCGGGCAACCTAAAATTCGTGCCTGCCGCCGACGCCAACGGCACGGGATACGACAGTTTCGAGTTCAGAGTTCACGACGGCACCGCCTACAGTGCCGAGGTATCGACTACGAACGTCGTAACGAACGGGTTCGACGCCTCTGCCGAAGGCTATTCCTACGCCGACGACACCTTTGGTACCAGCCTCCCGGCTTATGCAGTCGGCACCTATGAGGCAACCGGCGGCTTTAGTGGCGGTGGCCTCCGTGTCTACCTCGGGCCAGGTCCAACAGGCGGCGCCACGTCCGGCGGATGGTCTGACACGTTTAACCTCTCCGAGGCTGGTTTTGTCGCGGTATCCCTACGCTACCGTATGATAATGGGCGAAGGATTCGAGAGTAACGAGTTTGGCGAAGTCATCCTGGATATTGACGGCACTCGCTATGGCACCGACACGAACAGTTCCCTAATCCACGTCATTGGTAATGGGAACGGCGGTGGCTCCGATGCTACTGGGTGGCTGTCCAGCAAATTCGAGATTCAACTTGGAGCTGGTAGCCATACAATAACATTTGGGGCGTACAACAACAACTCAACCTTCGCAGACGAGACGGTAGAGGTCTTCTTCGACGACGTGACCATCGACGAGATGACTTTCAATACAATGACCCACGATGTCACCCCCGTCAACGACGCGCCGGTGGTGACCCCAGTGAGCCCCAGCCTCACCACCATTACCGAGGATGCCACCAGCAACAGCGGCGATCTCGTCTCGGCCATCGTGGGCGCCTCGATCACCGATGTGGACACGAGCGCGGTTGAAGGCATGGCCATCACCAGTCTGTCCAGCAGCAACGGCACCTGGCAGTACAACACCGGCAGCGGCTGGACCGATGTGGGCGCGGTGTCCGATAGCTCGGCGCTCCTCCTGCGGGCCACCGATAGCTTGCGCTTTGTCCCCGATGGCTCCAATGCCGACTCGGGCTCCGTCACCTATCGCGCTTGGGATCAAAGCACCGGCAGTGCCGGCACCAAAGTGGATGCCAGCACCAATGGCGACACCACCGCCTTCAGCACCGCCACCGACACGGCGAGCATCACCGTCACCGCAGTGAACGATGCGCCCACGATCACCGGCCTGAGCAGCGACAGCCTGGCCTATACGGAAGGCGATGGGGCGGTCGTCATCGAGCAAGAGGGCAACGTCGCGGTGGCCGATGTGGACTCGGCCAATTTTGACACCGGCACTCTGACGGTCTCGTTTGCCGCCGGCAGCGACACTGCCGAGGACGTGCTGGCCATCCGGAATCAAGGGGTGGGCGCCGGGCAGATCGGGGTGAGCGGGAGCAATGTGACCTACCAAGGCACCACCATCGGGACGTTCACCGGCGGCAGTGGCGGCGCCAACCTGGTCATCACCTTTAATAGTAGCGCCACGCCGGCGGCGGCGACGGCCTTGCTCAAGAACATCACGTATCAGAACACCGACACGGACAATCCCACGACCGGCGCCCGGACGGTGCGCTACGTGCTTACTGACGGGGATGGCGGGAGTTCGGGCAATCACGACACCACCATCACGGTAAGTGCCGTCAATGACGCGCCGACCATCACCAACCTGAGCGGCGACAGTCTGGCCTATACGGAAGGCGATGGGGCGGTCGTCATCGAGCAAGGGGGCAACGTCGCGGTTTCCGATGTGGACTCGGCCAATCTCGATACGGGAACGCTGACGGTGTCCTTCACCGCCGGCAGTGACAGTACGGAGGACGTGCTGGCCATCCGCAACCAAGGCACGGGCAGCGGCCAGATTAGTTTGAGCGGGCCGAACGTGAGGTATGAAGGGACGATGATCGGGACCCATACCGGCGGCAGTGGCGGCGCCAACCTGGTCATCATCTTTAACAGCAACGCCACCCCGACGGCCGTGACCGCCTTGCTCAAGAACATCACCTATGCGAACACCGACACGGATAATCCCACCACCGGCGCAAGGACGGTGCGCTACGTGCTCACCGACGGCGATGGCGGGAGCTCCGGCAATCACGACACGACCGTGACGGTCACTGCGGGGTATGAGGCACAGGTGAATTCTGGCACCACGGTCGAGGAGGCGTCGGGAGGAAAACCTGTGGTCCCGCCGGGCATCCTCCGGGCCGTTCGCGCGGGAGACCTAACGAAGATGGCCCATCACGCGATGAAGAGGGGCGCCGAGGTCCGGGCGGCCAACGCCGGGCCGGACGCTGTTGAGCCCCCCACGGCGGCCAAACGCGCTGGGGGCTCTGAAAGCGCCGCGCCGGTGAGCGAGGACCAAGGGAGTCCCGAACCCCAAGTTAGCCAGGTGATGGGAGACCCGGTGGTTCAGGGGGTTCAGGCTGCACCACCCCCGCCGGCTTCAGAACCAACATCGACCACCGGAACGGCACAAGATTCTGAGCGGGAATCCGCTGCGACTTCTGAGGTGCAAATGGAAGAGGCCAAAGGGTCCATCCAACAGGAGGAGAGCAACGCCGGCCTCCGGCTGGCCTTGGGCGGTGAGTCGGGTGAGACCGATACGCCGGCTTCCGAGGGAGACAATGGTGGGGAGTCTGGGGCGAGGTCAGAATTTAGTGACACCTCAACGGATGACCTGAGTCATTTATTAAAGGACCTCAGCCAGCCCCTGCTCGGTGCTCAGTTACCGGAGAGTGTGGATCAGGTGTTAGAGGAGCTGAGCCAAAACGGGCTGGTCATGCCCATTTCCCGGATAGCGATTACGCGGCCACCCCATAAACTGGGGAGCGAGGATTAAAAGCGGTGTTTAACGGGGTGCTGGTTGGTCGATGAGAGGGGCGAGCGCTGCGATCACCTGTGCATGGCATCGGCCATTGGTAGCGACCAGACCTAGAATATTTTTTAATGGGGTGAGCCCGTACACCAACGGTTGACCGAACACGTTGGTGAACTGTCCTCCTGCCGCTCGGAGAATCGCTTCGGGGCCACACGCATCCCACACGCTCGTATAGGGTCCGGGCTCCAGATACAGGTCAGCCCTGCCCTCCGCGATCAGGCCGATTTTTAACCCGACACTGCCGGAAGGTATCTCCTGACTGACTCCCACGGCCTCGCAAATCTTTTCTATCAAGGGATTGCGATGCGACCGGGATACCGCCAAGGTCATTGAGGATGATTCCCTTGTGGAGTCAACCATCAACGCTTTGCGTATCCCATTCACTTCCACCCAAGCCCCCTGACCGACCACCCCTGTATAGAGCACGTCTCCGTCGGGTCGATACACCACTCCGAGGTAGGCCTGTCCCTCAACAGCCAGGCCGATCATCACGGAAAATTCTCCATTTTTGGCGATAAATTCCTTCGTGCCATCCAGCGGATCGACATACCACACTCGACTCGCCGTCAAGGATTCCGAAGGCGGAGAGCTTTCCTCCGCCACAATCAGATCGGTAGGAAAAGCCTTTTGGAGACCCTTGACAATCAAATCATTCGCCAGCTGATCGGCCTGTGTCACAGGATCACCCTTCCCTTTATACGCCACAGAAAAATCAGTGGCATACACGCGCATGATCGTGGCACCAGCCTCTCTGGCCAAGCGAGTGGCGACTGTTAATTCCTCAGATAATTCCCCAGACATCGCTTGCACACGGTCCCTTCAGAGTTCTGCTGGCCCGGTCCTGAATAGAGGAAGCTTGGTAGTCCCGACGATTGGAAGACCTATCCGTTCGATGGGAACCCATCTTTGGGATACAGGCTGTTACGGAGGATTGATTTTTGATAGTTTCTGTGGGACCTGCTCGATAGACTCCAGCTGCCCGATGTCCTTCTCTGAAGAAATCCCCATCTCCTTGAACTTTCGTGCAGCGGGGAGTAACCGTCCTTCCAAAGAGCGAACAGCCTTGTTGTAGCTGGTCACCCCATTGGTTAAGGAGGCTCCCACATCTTCAAGATGCTCAATGAACAACGCGAGCCTTTCAAAGACATCCTTCCCGAGCGCACTGATGGCTTGAGCGTTTTCGGCCAAGGCCTCCTGGCGCCATCCGTAGGCAACAGTCTTGAGCAGAGCAACCAACGTGGTTGGCGTGGCCAAGACGACGCCTTTGGCGAAGCCGTCTTCTATCAGGGTCCGATCATGATCCAACGCCGCACCAAGGAACTGTTCACCTGGCAAGAAGAGAACGACAAATTCTGGCGCATCCGGAATTTGGTTCCAATAGGCCTTGCTACTCAATTCGTTTAAGCGCGATCTCACTTGATTCGTGTGTTCACGCATCTTTTCATCCCTGGTGGCATCGTCCTGAGCTTCCACCGCCTCCAGGTAGGCCGATAGCACCGTCTTCGCATCGACAACGATCCGACGGTTGTTGGGCAATTGGACTATCATATCGGGTCGCTGACGATTTTCCGCATCGCCTGTCGTCTCTTGTTCAAAGAAGTCACAATGCTGGACCATGCCCGCAAGCTCCGCTACACGTTTGAGAGTGAGCTCACCCCATCGGCCTCGGACTTGTGGCGATCTGAGGGCCGTCACGAGGTTACCGGTTTCCCTTTGCAAACGGGCATGAGCTTCGGCCAAGAGCTTCAGATTCACATCCAAGCCGCCGTAGGCCGATTGACGTTCCTTTTCCATGTTTAGAATTTGGTCTTCGTACCGCTTGAGGGCATCATCGAGCGGCTTGAGAAGGTTCTCGATAGCCTGCTGGTGTTGCGCCAATTCACCTTTCGCCTCAGCATGAATGGAGGCAAATGACGTCTTGGCTAAATCCAGGAAGGTCTGACTGTTGCTTTTGAGCGCCCTGTCCGCCAATGCTTCAAACGCAGTCGTGAACTCTCGCTGAGCCCCTGCCAGTATGGTCTTTTGTTCATCCAATGCCTTGACGGTTCCCCGGAGCTGTGTTTCGGCTTCCACCTTCTGAGCCTCGGCTGCCGATAAATGCGTACGAAGTTCAATCATCTCCTCTTTATCCATTTGGTGATGGGACCTGACTTCTTGGAGGGTCGCTTCTGCTTTGGCTATTTGTGCTTCTGCTTCCACTAATCTGTTCGCTGTCGCTCTGTAGCCTGCCGCTCGTCCCCCAAAAAACCCAGCACAAACCCCGACAATCAAGCCTCCAACCAACGCGACAACAACCACGATCACTTCTGACACTTCGTCGCTCCTAGAGCAAATGAATTCTATCCAGGATGCAATCGCCCCGCTCGAACAGTTTTTCTATCCATCTCCTCAAGGGGATGCCGGCCATTCATTGGGAAGGCGAAGTTTTCACCCTCACGTTGTGGGATGAGTTTTTTAAAGAAGCTGATCGGGTTGGAAACCAACCTGAAGGACGTGTTTCTGCCGAACCGGATAGAGGAAGAACCTTCTTTTAAACGGCAACTTGAAAGAGTTCGCGCCCGGCCTTCATCACTTGCTCCAACCGTTCCGGAGTATTCGCTTCCCCATAACAACGAACAATGGGCTCGGTACCCGATGGACGAAAGAGGAACCAGCTTCCGTTCTCCAATAAAAGCTTACATCCATCCAGCTTGTTGACCTGAACCACCCGGCTTCCAGCAAAAGTGGTCGGAGGATCTTCTAGGGCCCTGTTCAGACTCTCGCGCATGGGGTCGGTCACCTGAGCATCGACTCGCCTGCTATAGAGAGGGCCCACACGCCGAAACAGGTCCGCCAGGAGATCTTTAATGCTCTTCCCCATCTTGGCGACCATTTCCGTGACTAAAAGACAGGCTAAGATTCCATCCTTTTCGGGGACATGTCCCACGATGGACATACCTGCGCTCTCTTCCCCACCCATGACCACTTCCTTCTTGGCCAACAGTTGGCCAAGGAATTTAAACCCAACCGGGGTCTCATGGACTGCCAGTCCGTATTGGACCGCCACATGGTCAATGAGATGTGTGGTCGCCACTGATCGTGCCACACCTCCCGTCCACTGTCGCGTGGCCGCGAGGTAATCCAGGAGCAAAGCCAAAATAAGATTCGGTTCGATAAAGGTGCCATCCTGGTCAACTATCCCAAATCGATCGGCATCTCCGTCAGTCGCCAAGCCCAAGTGGGCGCCCTCTCGCCTCACCGTCTCCTGGAGTTCCTCGGTGGTAGTGGGTGTCGGCTCGGGCCGCAAGCCTCCGAAGTATGGATCACGCCAATGGTGCAATACCGCCATTTTGGTCCCCGCTTTGCGGAGGAAATCATCCAAGTACCCTCGGGAGGTGCCATATAAAGGATCCATGACAACCCGGAGCTGCCCTTGACGGATCACTTCCATGTCCACATGTTTTTCCAGGGCCGTTAAGTATTCCATGCGTGGGTCAATAAAGCGGATGAGCCCTTCCCGTTCAGCTTTTTCCCAGGGAAGCCACTTCACATGCTCCCCGTGAACCAGGGGAAGAATTCGCTGCTCAATCGCGTGAGTCGTTTCAGGAAGGGCCGGCCCTCCCCAATCGGGAGTAAACTTGATCCCGTTGTATTCCGGTGGGTTATGGCTAGCAGAAATGTTGATCCCTCCAGCCAATTGATGTCGCAAAATTTGGTATGAAATTGTCGGAGTGGGGGTCTCCCGGTCACACAGCAAGGACGGAATACCATGTGCAGCCAACACCTCGGCTGCCGTTTTTGCAAATTGCTCCCCGAGAAATCGTGAATCGTGGCCGATGATTACTCCTCTTTGACCAATTTTTTCCTGTCGAAGGTGTTGGGCAATACCCTGGCAGACGATTCGTACATTGCGAACGGTAAAGTCCTCTCCTAGAACTGCTCGCCAACCTGAAGTCCCAAATTTTATTGGCACCATTTCCCCGGCTCTTCCCCTTTGCCCCAGCTGCCACCGTGCAGGTTACCAGACCCAGGCTATTAAGGCCACCCTCCTTCCCAGGGAGGACCACCATCAATCCATACGGGTTT
>JACZVJ010000044.1:15000-23597 GCA_022572725.1 Nitrospinota bacterium
AGATCCCCAAAATGGTCTCGGGCATAACCCAAGTGGGCTGGTGTGAGTGAGTGCTTGATGCGAACAACTAATTTTTCTTCAACAAATCGAATCGAGTGGTAATTCCGGTAGAACGTCTGAATTTCCTCAACTGCCGGGCCCTCATGGTCAAAGATTTTGAACAAGGAAAGATCAGATTCAGAAATCAATCCCCTCGGCAAAAGCTGCTTGTTGAGAAAGTCAAACCACCGGTTCCAGTAATCCGACCCTGGAGCTTGCAAGCACACAATGGGGACGGGATTCGCTTTCCCAGTTTGGATGAGAGTCAGCACTTCAAACGCCTCGTCCAGGGTGCCAAACCCGCCAGGGAAGAGGGCCGTGGCATGGGATTCTCGGACAAACAGCAGCTTTCGAGTAAAGAAGTACTTGAGGTGGATGAGCTTGGGGTCATTGGCAATGGTCGAATTCGGAGCTTGCTCGAAAGGTAGCATGATATTAACCCCAAAACTGTGCTCCTTTCCTGCCCCCTGATGCCCGGCCCACATGATCCCTTCACCAGCGCCGGTAATCACCATGAACCCACGTTGACTCAGCAGCCGAGCGAACCGGGACGCAAGCTGGAAATTCGGGTCGTCCGGAGGGGTGCGAGCGGAACCAAAAATACTGACCTTCAAGCAGTGGCTATAGGGATGGAAGACTCCAAACCCATAACGGAGTTCCTTGAACGCGCGGCTCAAAATTTTGATGTCCAGGAGATCCACCGGTGTGTCATGAAGTTTCAGCACGTCCGACAACATGTCTCGGACGAGGGTCGACTTGAGATCGTCGGAAGAGTGAGATAGGAGAGCCCGGACCTTTTCCAAAACCTCGGCATCGACAAGAGAGGGTGGGGAAAATTGTTCAGTCCAAAGGTGACCACTCTCTTGAGCGGGAGTTGTGTTGGCCATAGAAAACCTTGGGTTACTTTATCCTACCATCCTACCATTGAGACACGAATACGAAGATTGGCGGAGGCCCTTGGGGGTGGACAAGAGGTCTCGAACCCACTAAGGTTACGTAACCAGGAAGACAAACTCTTCAGCGTTTTCCCTTTTCGGCACAAAAGAGCGTGAACTCAAATGCG
The DNA here is from genome assembly GCA_022572725.1 of Nitrospinota bacterium. Classification (GTDB taxonomy): domain Bacteria; phylum Nitrospirota; class Nitrospiria; order Nitrospirales; family UBA8639; genus JACZVJ01. The sequence goes on from JACZVJ010000044.1 coordinate 16,103, forward strand.
AACGGCCCGAGCCTTCCGAAAAAACTTCACCAAAATGGATGCCCCGTGAGTTTTTGGCGCCAGCTCTCAAGGCCCATCATTGGCCTATCCCCGATGGATGGGGTAACAGATCCGGCATTTCGGCGGGTGGTGGCTACCCATGGTGGACCCGATGTCATCTTTACGGAATTCACCCATGTGGGCGATATTTGTGGCAGGCGAAACATGGGTTGGGAACCCCTGGCATATTCTGAGCGGGAGAGACCAATCGTCGCCCAACTGTACGGAAAAGACCCAGGCCTATTTTATCAAGCCACCCAGGTTGTCTGCGAATTGGGGTTCGACGGGGTGGATATTAATATGGGCTGCCCATCAAAGAATGTGGCCGCATCTGGAAGTGGTGCGGCCCTCATTCGAACCCCAGACCTCGCTTTGGACATTATGGCCTCCACTCGCCAAGCCATTGCTGACTGGTCCTCGGGACAGACATTAGCTCAGGGTGGGGTGAAACCCTCGGTGATTGAGATGACCAAATCGATGAATACAAAGAGAACGGGTAAACCCCAACCCCAAACCCGGCGCAACGTTCCTCTCTCCGTAAAAACGAGGTTGGGATATGACAAAGTCGTGATTGATGAGTGGAGCGACTGTTTGGCGCAAGGGAACCCCGAGGTGCTCTCGATTCACGGCAGGACCTTAGCCCAAATGTACCGAGGGGAAGCCGATTGGGAAGGGATTGCGGCAGCCGCTCTGAAAATTCGGGCAAAAGGAATTCTTGTGTTAGGCAATGGAGACATTCGATCCCTTGATGAAGCCGTGTGGCGCATTCAAACCAGCTCCGTTGACGGCGTATTAATAGGCCGTGGTGCCCTTGGTAACCCTTGGATTTTCCTGAAGAAGGAGGCCGCGCGGCAGGCGATTCAGCAAAGCAACAGGGGCCTTGCCATGGAACCTCCCATTGCCCTCGAAGATCGATTCCGCATGATTCTGGAACACGCCGAGGTATTTGAAACGCTCAACGGAAAGGAACGATTCCCCAGAATGCGGAAGCACCTTGGCTGGTACTGCACAGGATTCCCGCACGCAGCAGCCCTCCGGGCTAATATGGTGAGAACCACGTGCCTGCAAGACGTCGAAGAAATCCTTGCCGACTATTGGAAATGTCAACATGGCCATGAAGAGGCTTTTGCGTCAGGTCTCAGGTTCCAAAGCACAGGTTCAAGCTGTTAAAGGCAACAGGGCATGGTAGGGGTACCACCTAGATTTCCCCCACGCTCCCACACCTGCTTCCAAATTCCTTCCTGTTGAAATCCGATCCTTGTATCGTTAACCCTTCCAATTCGCTCCCTGCCGAGGTGTTCATGCCTCCCCTTTTAATCCTTGCTTCCACCTCCCCACGCCGCCGGGAGCTGCTCGCCATTTTGGGGTTTCCGTTCGAGGTGATTCCACCAACCTCCCAAGAAGAACTTCGTCCAGACCGTTCAACTCGAGAACAGGTTCGGAAATTTGCACTAGACAAGGCCCAGTCCGTGGCTCCGCATTATCCTCACACCTTAGTCCTGGGAAGTGACACGCTCATTGAACTGGACGACAAGCCGGTTGGGAAACCCCGGGGTCTTCGGGAAGCCGAAAAAATGTTGAACCAGCTTCTGGGGCGTCAACATTTGGTGCATACAGCCGTGGCACTTGTCCGGGAGGAACCACAAACAAGGGAAAGCCTAGTAGAAACCGTCTCCGTGTGGATGAGGCAGTTGGGAGAACAAGAAGTGGCCGAATACTTAAAGACGGAAGAAAGCTTGGGCAAGGCTGGGGCCTATTGCATTCAAGAGAAGGGCGCTCAACTCATTGAAAAAATCGAAGGAGATTACACCACTGTCGTCGGCCTCCCATTACGACAAACAGCCAACCTCCTTGAACAGCGGGGAATGGTGCTTGGAAAATCTGTGGAGGAACTTTATCAATTGAAACCGTACAAGAATTGGAAGGATTTTTCTTAAAGGTTTCACCTGTTGCCCCATGCAACTTCACACCGTCATGCCCGCAGTAGTTAGCGGGCATCCAGGGGGTTTTTGTTTAAGCGGTCTTTATTAATAAGCGGGGTTTCGCCCCCGCACGACGAGGTCCTTTTGTTTCGGCAAAAGGACCCAAAACCATTTACGCCTGTGTGTGACCCTCCGGGTCTCCTTCGCCACAGCACCGAATCCTTCGACTTCGCTCAGGACCGGTCATATGCCTGCGGAACTCGCTCCGCTCAGACAGTCCTCGCCGAATTGTCGGATTCGGCGCTGTGGCTCAGCCACGCCCAAGGCGGGAATAACCCCCTAAGGGTTTCTTGGTTCTAATATCCAGCCGTTTTTTGTTGCTAGCCTTGCAAGCGACACTCGCAAGAGCTTAAAAGCTTTAGATTTTTTACTTTCGGATCCGAAGAACTTTGGCTCGACAACAATCAGGGCATGGGCCTCATTTTGAGGCTTTGGGTCCGCGCTTACATCTACAGCGTGATTGACCTTCTTTCCTTCTCGATCGGCACTGACAATATCACCCATCTGTCGTACCTCTTGGGTTATAAGGGTAACAACCCCATCCCTTTCCCCAATTTTAGATTTTTCGGGATCAAAATTTTTTAATTTTGCACGGTCAACGGAAGGTTCTTTTTGTCGATCTAGGAAGGCTTTGCTTTCGATTATCAGATGGCCAGCGGTCGGATCGTAAAAGTATTCATCCCCTCCTTCACCACGAACATTTCGGTATAGCTCCTCTTCATCAGAGACATAATCTTTGATCACAAGTTCAACCAATCCCACAAATTCAAAAATTCTTTCCCTTTAAGAATCCCCAGGTGCATTTCACGCTCGATATTCACACCCCAAACCTTTATATATTCGGCACCTTCATCGGTTATTTCTATATGAAGTTCATGGTCCCCTTTGTTCCACTGAATTGTAATACGTCCATCTTCATCACTTGAAACAAAGGGCGTTTTCCAAATCCGCCCACTATTTACAACGGAATATAAAAAGCTTTCTAAGGTAACATGGGCTTTACTTATGGCCATGGGCCTAGGCTTTTTTGACCCTTTCCCATCCCAGTTATCTTCTCGTTCAACAATTCTTTGAAGCTTTTCTTTAAATGGTTCCAACAACAACAGGTCATTGTTTTGTTGCCACCTTTTACAGCGCTGTTCTCGCGAAGAAAGTTTCCGTACTTCAGCACTTGTAGAGTATTCCTCATCAAGACTGATGAGAGTCTCATTGGAAGATGTAAAGGGATCTTCTGAATCCTCAAAGACACTGGACCAGGAAGTTCTTTCAGTTCTCTCCTGAAACTGGTTCCATGGCATCTCTAAGAGCACCCGTGATGCTCCACTCGAAAATGTTTCGGATGTTCCCTTCGTTGAATGTTCTGCTTTTCGTGATGGCATCTTCGACCTTTCGTACCTTTTCTTTGGTATAACAGTCTATGTCAATTATATAGGACTTTTCATCATTTAGGTTATATTTTCCGAATTTTCCCGAAAGCTCGCCATAAACATAACGTACATTAACAATCGAACTTTCATCTTTTAACTGCAGGGTTTTTTCAATTACTTGAACTTCATCCCTTATGGATGCCTTTGGCTCCAGTTCTGGGGCTATGTGTGGAGGTACAAATTCCCGAATGTCTTTGTCAATCCCTAAGATCTTTTCGTTTGCTAGGCTTTTATACCTAAGACCAATCCGGCTAAAATAGGTGGGGTCATATTCTTTATGGAAAACCTCAAGCATGGTTTTCAATCGCTCCTCAAATTGAGTGTAATCTTTATAGTCCGTGCAAGTAAGGGCTATGAAATCTTTTGTTAAGGTAATTTGCCATTCACCGTTCTCAGAAAAAAACATATACTCATCATCACCTACCATGGCCCTGCGTATGGTTTCAGGGATATCAACAGGTAGGTCAGCAACCCTTTTTATTTTGGTTTCTGGGAAACCTTTCTTTCTGATTTGGTCCTGAAAGTTTGCAGGTTGTTCGTTGGAAATCCTGATGATCTGAGGAAAGCGAGCCTGAAAAATAACCTCGAAGAGGATATTGTTTTTATATTCAGTTCTTTGATGTGCCGTAAGTCTCATTACGGAAGCAGCCTATTCTTTAAGACATTGGAGTTTCAATGATACCTATCAAGAAATCACTGTAAAGTCCATTAGAACGCTTTACCCCTATGGGATTGGCAGGGTCAATTTCTAAAAAATACGTTAACGGAAGAGATGGTAGCACGGCTTAGGGGTAAGCAAGAGTATTGAGTTTTAGCGGGGTTTCGCCCCCGCCGACGAGATCCTTTTGTTTCGGCAAAAGGACCCAAAACCATTTACGCCCGTGTGTGGCCCTCCGGGTCTCCTTCGCCACAGCACCGAATCATGTGGCTGCGGAACTCGCTCCGCTCAGACAGTCCTCGCCGAACTGTCGGATTCGGCGCTGTGGCACAGCCACGCCCAAGGCGGCGAACCTTAAAGCCAAAAAAAGGCGACTCTTTTATCAAGAGCCGCCTTGGGGGAAACAAATTTCTGACGCTACCTTACATAAACTTCATAAATTTTTCCTTGGCTTCATCCATCAGCTGATCATTCACTGTTTGGGCACCACGCTCCTTAGCCACCCGCTCGATTTCCCGGCGGGCCATGGGCCGAATGAAGTCAGGAATGTTTTCAAGTCGCCGCTTGGCCTCCTCGGACCAAGTCATGCCCTCCGAAGCATTTTTGGAATCGTCCATGACCTGGAGCGTCACGGTGGCGTACCCATGCTTCCGGGCGTAGGTTTCGACACTGCCTCGGACCATCACCTGAACAAAAGAAGGCAGGCGCTCCAACCGCTCTTTCGCATCAGGGGTCCAGACAAGCTCAGCCTCAGTTTTCGTGGGACTCGCCGGCTGCCCGCTGGAGGTCAGACCCATTTCCGCAACCACGGCAGAAAAGGGGCAGCCTCCAGACTGGGTCTCCTTGTCCGCAGGAGTGGCGGTGGGCGAGGCCAATTGGCCCGCCTGAATTTTTTCGTTCAGGTAGGCAGCCATTGTACCGGGTCCAGCTCCGACTTCTTCTTTGAGGGTGTTCCGGGTCATCTCCATAGGTGAGGGGGCAGTGGTACGACCTCCGAGTTGGACGCCAAGCGAACTCACCATCTGGGTTTCGCCTGGGTTGGTGACCATAGAGAACTTGGCCTGACAGGAGGGGCACACGAAAAATACTCCCAAGGAACCCTCCGCGGGTTTTTCGACCTTTTCAAAGGTCATGTACGTTTCACAGTTCAAGCAGACAAATTTCATAACGCCTCCCAAGGATGAGGAGCGGTTCCAGAAAGAGAGCCTGGAACGGGGCTCCTAATACACGTTATGGCTTCGGTTACAGTTTCTCAGCCATCACCTTTTTATAGTCTAAAAGGGATTGGATCCGTCCCGCAATCTCCTGGTAGCGTTGAATTGTGGGGTAGGACTCATCCAACAACGGAGTGCCTTTATCAAACGTTCGTGCGAGGATCCGGTCGAAGGGGATACGTCCCAACAAGGGAAGGTTGAGGGCCTCACACATTCCCTCGGTATTCCCCTCAAACAATTCATTGTCCGCCCCGCAGGACGAACACCGATAGTGGCTCATATTTTCAATGACCCCCAAGACCGTTATCCCAAGTTCCGTGGCATAGCCAATAGATTTCTGCACGACTTTGGAGGCCACCTCGGAAGGAGTGGTCACAACGATTGCGCCGGCGAGATCGGGAAGGAACCCGGCAAGAACGGGGGGTTTATCCGCCGCAGCCCCAGGCGGGAGGTCGGCCAGAAGAAAGTCCAGCTCTCCCCAAACGATGTCGGCCAGGAACTCGCGGATAACATTCATCTCCATCAACCCGAGCCACACGGGACTCAGATCCATTGGCCCTTTCCAGCGAACGGGGTCAGACCCCTTTAAGAAAAAGTCCATGGAGGCCACTTTCACCCCGAGTGGACCGACTGGGGGAACCGCACCCTCTGGGGTCATCGTGAGAGTCTGCCCGGCAATCCCCAACATCTGAGGAACACAGGGACCATTCAAGTCAACATCTAAGATCCCTACCCGATGGCCCTGCCGAGCCAGGACAAGGGCGAGGTTGACGGTGGTCATACTTTTCCCCACACCGCCCTTTCCACTCATGATCAGGAGTTTATGCCGGACGCCGGCCATTCGGTCGTTGACGAGCCGGGTGTGCTCGGTGAGCTGCTGAACCACCTTCGCATCATCGGTGTACCGAAGTTTCCCCAAAATTGTCTTTAAGTCAGTTTCTGGAGCCATTGAACTAAAAGCCTGGTTCGGAAAAGTGAGAAATTAAGAGAGAGTTTCCTCTCAGTTTGCCACGATAGCATAGCACTTTTCAGACCGTCAAACATGGGCGTGAAGGGGAAAGATCATCACCTGATAAACCCGCACTGCAAACTCATTGAGCCCTCCATTGTTCCCATTCAATGCCTTTCATCTGAGTAATGAAAATGGAGACTGGCACCGGCACAGAAGGGGGACAGTCCCTGATCAGGACAGTCCCCGCCGGAGCCAGTCCCCATTTTCTGAACAGGTGAAAAGATCGAGGAACGAAAAGCTATGGAACTCCATTAGTAGCAATTTGTAACAACGAGAACGCTGCCTAAAGTTTCTTCGAATTTAGCCGAACTATCTTCCGAAGCTTTTACGGGCCTCAGTAAATTTCCTATACAGAGAAATGTTAAGACTTCTTGGAAAATACGCCGTAGCGCTGTTGGTTGCCGGAATGTGGGGAGGACTGGGGGCCTGCACCTCCTCACCAATGTCGATGGAACGGCATACAATTTCCGCCACAGTGGTCTATGCAGACTTGGACACCATCAACCTCGCCGCCAAAGGGCGTGGCTATAACAAGAAAGTCAGAGTCCGAGGTTTTTACGATCCCGTTCGAAATGAGATATGGTGCCCCAACGATGAAACACCCGATGCCCTTCGGACCTGCGGGCACGAACTCCGTCATCTCACCAAAGGGCCATTCCACTAACCCCGCCAAAAATCCTCCATCTTTTCTTAATCCCACTACCTCAAAAAATCGTTTCCAGCCACAAGGCCAAGCAAATTTCACCAGCCACACCCTACTCACCACATCTTTCCCAGAAAACTCTCGTTCACGTATCCCTTCCCCACACCGCTGGTCAAACTGCAAGCTTAGGTAAAACTACCTTCAACCTCTAAGATTCCAAAAAACCCCGCCTCAAATTTCTCCCGCTCTGACTACCTCACAAACCTTGAGAGATCCTCTCACCAGAAAAGAAACTTGGGCGTATAGGCTTGGATACAACGCCATATCCTTCTAGCAGGGTGTTGAAAAACCCCAACACCCTGCTTTCCCAGGGGCTCACGCCCCTAGGACGGCCCTAAAATACGGGGCCTATGACCCCTCGAAGGGGGAACACCCCCTTCGAGCATCCCCCACGCAGGCTTTTTCAACAGCCTGCTAGATACGCAGTTTAACCAATTCAAAAATTCCAGGGAGAATGATG
>JACZVJ010000045.1 GCA_022572725.1 Nitrospinota bacterium
GGCCGAGGAGGTGATAGGACACAATGTCCGTATGCTTATGCCCACTCCCTTCAGTGAGCAACACGATGCCCATTTAGGACCATATCTGGAAACAGGCCAGAAAAAGATTATCGGAACTGAACGTGAGATAGTTGGAAAACGAAAGGATGGATCTACGTTTCCTATTGACCTAGCCGTGCATGAGGTGCAGTTAACCGGCCGGCGGGTGTTCACCGGAGTGATCCGTGACATCAGCGACCGGAAGCAGGCCGAAAGCCGACTGGGTCTGGCCTACAAAGATCTGGAGGAGAAGAATCAGGATCTTGCGGAGGCGCGCGATCAAGCCTTGGGGGCTGCCAGGACCAAGGCTGACTTTCTTGCGGCGATGAGCCATGAGATCCGCACACCATTGAATGGGGTCATTGGCATGACAGGCTTGTTGCTGGACAGCGACCTAACCCCGGAACAGCGGGAATTCGCTAAAACCGTGAGGGACTCCGGGGAAGCCTTACTCACCGTTATTAATGATATTCTTGATTTCTCCAAAATTGAAGCGGGGAAACTGGGTGTGGAGATTATTGACTTCGACCTGCGAACGGTAGTTGAAGAGGTCTTGGATATGTTAGCCGAGAAGGCTCAGAGCACAGGCCTGGAACTGGTTGGGTTGATCTATGCCACCGTGCCCTGTGCCCTGCGTGGAGATCCTGGTCGGGTGCGGCAGATCCTGACCAACTTGGTGAGCAATGCCATCAAGTTCACCAAACAGGGTGAAGTCGTTGTTCATGTGACCCAAGCCGAGGAGGCCGGTGAAGAAGTGGTCATCCGGTTCGATGTCACGGACACGGGGATCGGTTTAACGCCAGAAGCCCGACGCCACCTCTTTCAGGCCTTCAGCCAAGCTGATAGTTCCACCAGCCGAAAATACGGTGGTACCGGGTTGGGGCTGGTGATCAGCAAGCGGCTCACGGAGATGATGGGAGGGAAGATTGGTGTGAATAGTGAGGAGGGGAAAGGCAGTCAATTCTGGTTCACAATTCGTCTGGCCACGCAACCTCCTGATACTCATATTTTGATTCCTCGGGAGGACCTCAAGGGGTTGCGGGTGTGCTTGGTGGCCGATAACGCGACGAATCGAACCCTCCTTCAACATTATACGACGACGTGGGGAATGAAGTCGGAAAGTGCGGAAGACGGTCCCCGGGCCCTTGAGCGGATGCGTGCTGCAGCCGAGCGTGGCGAAGCCTTTGACCTGGCCATTATGGATAGGGTCATGCCGGGTATGGATGGGCTGGACCTTGCCCGGGTGATTAAGGCCGATCCTAACTTGGCATCGGCTCGGATGGTGCTCCTGACCTCCATGGCAAGAAGAGGGGACGCAAAGGATGCCCAGGCGGTTGGGTTTGCCGCGTATTTGCCGAAGCCGGTGCACCAAGAGCAGTTGTATCGTTGTTTGACCATGGTGATGGGGAGGGGTGAGCACCAGGGTGAGGAATCACATCAGTCATCCAAAGGCTTGATCACACTTCATACTCTGGAGGAGTTGGAAACCCGAAAGGGCATACGGCTCCTCCTGGCTGAGGATAATACCGTCAATCAGAAGGTGGCCGTTCGGATGCTTGAGAAGCTGGGCTATGGAGTGGATGTGGCGGCCAATGGGCAAGAGGCAGTGGAGGCGCTGGCCCGGATTTCCTATGCGGGGGTGCTCATGGACTGCCAGATGCCGGAGATGGATGGGTATGAGGCAACGCGGGAAATTCGAAGGCGTGAGGAGTTGGAAGTGAAGAGGAATGAGAAGGAGACTACTACCCTGGGTACTCCTCACCGGATTCCCATCATCGCCATGACGGCCAATGCGATGAAAGGGGATCGGGAGAAGTGCTTGGCCGTGGGGATGGATGACTTTGTCCCCAAGCCCGTGAAATTGGAGGACCTCAAGGCGGTGTTGGAACGGTGGGTTAAGCGGAAAATACCCAGTGAGGAGTTAGAAGTGAAAGGTGAGATGAAAGAAAAAGCCACCCCTGATACTTCTCCCCCTTCACCCCTCACCTCTTCCGATCAACCGCCCCTCGACCAAGCTGTCCTTAACGAGCTCCGAACCCTCGGGGGTGAGGATGATCCTTTGTTCTTGTCTGCCTTGGCCAACCAATTTTTACAGGACATCCCCACTCATGTTGAAGCGATTCGCCAAGCAGTTGAACAGTCGAATGCAGACGCCCTTTTGAAAGCGGCGCATGCCTTTAAGGGGGCCTGCCGAAATATGGGTGCATCAGTTCTTGCGGCCCTATGCGGGGAACTGGAAAAAATGGGACGGGCTGAAGCAATGGAGGGGGCTGAAAATCTGTTGTTGCCCTTGCAGAGTGAGGTGGAGCGGATCCGCCCTGCCCTCCAAGCCCAGACTCTAAGTCCATCAGATATACCCGTTTGACGAAGCCGGCAAGGAGATTCTCTGTTTTCACTTCGTTGGTCCGATACGATTCAGATGGGCGTACTCCAAATAACAATGCAATAGTTTCCTTTTCATAGGGGAAAGCCTTTAAAAGCAGTGGGCTCCACTTCCTTGGATAAAACCTGTCTGCCACCTCCCTTTCTTTGGATTGTATTGGGGATCTGCCTCGCTCCATTTTCTCTCAACCTCTTAGGTGTTGACTTTGGGACTCCAAAGGCACCCTTGCCTTGGTCCTCGGTTCCAGGACTGGCTGCTCACGAGCGCTTGGATGCCATGTTTCACTCGCTCGCGGGGAGTTTCACACACACCATTCTGGAATGGACGGCGTTCTGTACGGCGATTTTTACCGTTATCTTGGCCTTCCTTCATTTCAAGATAAAGCGGGATACGACGACCCCGATTATCGGGGTAGCCCTTTTCTGCGCCGGGATGATGGATGCTTTTCATACGCTTGCTGCCGATCGGTTGATTGAGGCAGTGGCGGACAATCGGAATTTGATTCCCTTTACGTGGGCTATTTCCCGGCTGTTCAATGCCCTGATTCTCATCGCCGGTATCAGCCTCTTTCTTGTGACGCGGAAACGAGTGCTGACAGGAGGTCTGCGATTTGTCTTGGGGACAAGTGCAATTTTTGGGGTGATGGCGTTCGGGATCATCGAGTACTGTGCGACGAGTGCTCAACTTCCCCAAACGATGTTTCCAGATTCCCTCATTACCCGGCCGTATGATGTGCTGCCGCTTTTCCTCTTCCTGGGGGGAGGCCTGACCGTGTTTTGGTGGTTTTATCGACAGCAACCCGGTCTCTTCTCCCATGCGTTGCTTATCAGTATGGTCGCTCAGGTGACGGTGCAATTGCACATGGCGTTTGGCTCAACGGGACTGTTCGACAATCACTTCAATATCGCCCACTTTCTGAAAATCTTCGCCTATCTGATCCCTTTCGGTGGGTTGGCATTGGATTATGTCCATGCTTATACCGAACTCGACCACGAAATCATCCGACGGAAACACATGGAAAATGAACTTCGGCGCCATCACGATACGCTTGAAGAAACGGTGGAAGAACGGACGCATGCGCTTGCTCTGGCCAAAGAAGCGGCGGAAGTGGCTAACCGGGCCAAAACGGAATTTTTAGCCAACATGTCCCATGAATTGCGGACGCCTTTACACGCAATCCTTGGGTTCTCTTCCCTGGGGCTAGAAAAGATTGACACGGCCACCCGGGAGAAAATGGTGAAATACCTCTCTCTCATCAAAGAAAGCGGCCACCGTTTGCTGACCTTACTGAATGATCTGCTGGATTTGTCCAAGTGGGAGGCTGGGCGGATGACCCTGAATGTACAAGAAGGGGATTTGCAAGAAATCGTGAGGGCTGTTGAGGGTCAGTGCGCCGAATTATTGAGGGCCAATGGGCTTCGGATGGAGATCGAATCAACTGTCGGCTTGCCCCGGGCCACCTTCGATCCGGAACGAATGACTCAGGTGGTCAAGAACCTCTTGTCCAACGCGATCACTTTTAGTCCACCTGGGAAGACCATCACTGTGAGTTTCCAGGCCACGACTGTTCGAGTCGGCCGGCGGAGCACGGACCCCACTTTCCGGCCGGGGATTGCCCTCCGGATCCAGGACCAGGGCGTTGGGGTCCCGGATGGTGAGTTAGCGACCGTCTTTGACAGGTTTGTGCAGAGTAGCAGAACCAAGACCGGGGCTGGGGGTACTGGCCTGGGGCTGGCCATCTGTAAAGAAATCGTTGAAGCCCATGAAGGCACCATCTGGGCGGAGAACCATCCCGGTGGAGGAGCCATGTTTACCCTGGCCATTCCTCTTTCAAGCAGAAGCGTTCCTGAACCAAACGTGGAGATAGCTGATGGCCAATCTGCAGGCACGATTGCTTGTGGTCGATGACGATCCTCTCAACGTCCAGATTCTGCTTGAATATTTAGAGGACGCTGGGTACCAAACTGTCACGGCCTCAGGGGGCGAAGAGGCCTGGGGTCTGTTGGAGCGGCATGCAAAAGATTTTCACGCCGTCTTATTGGATCGAATGATGTCTGGTATGGATGGGATGGAAGTCCTATACAAAATGAAAAGCGTTAAGGGAATGAAGGCGCTCCCGGTTATTATGCAAACGGCTGCCGCCTCCCCACACGAAGTTCGTGAAGGTATTGAAGCCGGGGCCTTTTATTACCTCACCAAACCTTTCCAAAAGGAGGTGCTTCTTGCCATCGTCCAAGCGGCTGTGTCCAATTACGCCCATTATCGAGCCTTGCGAGAGCAGGTGGAGCAAAGTGCCCCTCCCTTACGCTGTATGAAAAGCGGGCATTTCCAGATTCGGACCCTGGAAGAGGCGCATAGCTTGGCACGATTGCTATCGGGCGCCTGCCCGAACCCGGGGAAGGTCATTATGGGGCTCGTCGAGCTGCTCATGAATGCCGTGGAACATGGCAATCTTCAAATTACCTATCATGAAAAAACCCGGATGCAGGAGGAGGAGTCCTGGGACCAGGAAATCGCCAGCCGGTTAGCCTTGCCGGAGAACGCTGACAAGAGAGTGGAGGTGTGGTTTGAGCGCCGCTCCGAGGAGGTCACCATTACGATTAAAGATCAAGGCCCGGGATTCGATTGGAGGCGCTATCTGGAGATGAGCCCTGATTTGGCCTTCCAGACCCACGGTCGGGGAATTGCCATGGCGCGGGCTTTGTGTTTTGACGGCTTGGACTATCTGGGTGTGGGCAATGAGGTGGTGTGTTCCGTTTTTATTCCTTTCCCAAAAGACGACGAATCCAGATCACGGTCGCGGACCAGAACGACTTTTCTGGTTCGGGGTCAGGATACTCCACCCAAAATTCTTGGCTTCCCAAATACCGGTCTCCCTGAAAGTGCAACCGTGTTTGAAGTTGGGTATACCCTCGTTCTTGGAGTTGACGGACTAAACTTGAGAGAGCGGCTGTTTCGGTCGGGTAGCCTTCGACTTCGAGTCGCAGGGCTTCATATGTCAGAACTGCACAGTACAAACCGCTTGCACAACGTACTTCGGCCTGGCGGCTAAAGCCCCTTTCCCGGTCATCAACGCCGGCCAATTGATATTTATTTGTTGCCTTTATGGCATGGGACATATCAAAAAGGTCTCCGATCGATTTGCCGTAGGGTGATGTTACGGATCGTATGATGAGATCACGGGATTCCTCACAGATGGTCTGGCTGGCTGCTGCACTGGGACATTGTCTGACATTGGTTCTGGGACCCACCTTTTTGTCAAAGGGGAGATGAACGGAAATGCCCAAATATTACCCACACGATTACGCGAAGAGCCAATTTTCCTTTAACCAGCACAAGTACGAATTGATCAAGGCCACGAAGCATTTAAGGCTATCACCGTGGATTGAATGCCTTTTGTCTGTTCCAGTAATTGCGTCACACTGGCATCCATCATCTCCATTAGTGGACCAGGATACAGGCCAATCCAAAACACGAGGATCGCTAAGGGAATCACGGTCGCCAACTCACGACGGGTTAAGTCAGGGAGAAGCGAGGCGGCTTTCGTATTGGGCTCACCCAACGCAACGCGTTGCAACATCCAAAGCATATAGGCCGCAGCCAAGACGATTCCCCCCATCGCGAGTAACACCATCACAAAACTTTTGAAGGAGGTACCGATGAGGACCAAGAATTCACCGATAAAGTTACACGTACCCGGAAGCCCGAATGAGGCTACTGAGAAAAGACAAAACAACGTCGCAAACCGAGGCATGGTTTTATGAAGACCGCCATAATCGCTAATCCACCGACTGTGTGTGCGGTCATACAACTGACCCACTGCCAAGAACAGCGCACCCGTCGTAATCCCATGATTAAACATCTGAAGAATCGCACCCTGGATACCTTGCCTATTGAAGACAAAAATTCCAAGCGTCACAAATCCCATATGGGAAATTGAAGAATAGGCGATCAGCTTTTTGAGATCGGACTGGGCCAACGCCATATAGCCACCGTAGATAATGGCCGCGATCGACAGCCATAAAATGAACGGCGCAAATTGTGCTGAAGCCTCGGGAAACATGGGCAGACAAAATCGCAAAAACCCATACCCGCCCATTTTCAACAATACTCCCGCGAGAAGAACACTTCCCGCAGTTGGAGCTTCCGCGTGGGCATCAGGCAACCACGTATGGAAAGGCAGCATGGGTATCTTGATGGCAAAGGCTAAAAAGAACGCTAAGAAAATCCAAAACTGCACATCTGATGGGTAGGTGTGATTGGTCAGTGCCACTATATCAAAGGTGCGGCCCCCTTCGAGATACAGACCTAAAATCCCCACGAGTAACAACAAGCTACCCGTGAGGCTGTACAGAACAAACTTGATGCCTGCGGCAATCCGGTCCGGTCCTCCCCACAGGATTATCATGAAATACATGGGAATCATGGTGATTTCCCACAACATGAAAAAGAGGAAAAGATCCAGTGCGGTAAAGACCACAATCATGGCGCCTTCAACTAACAGGATCAGCATCATGAAGGCTCTGACTCGGGTGGTGATGGCCGTCCAAGAGCAGAGGACACAAAGAGGACAGAGAAGAGCCGTCAACAGTACCAGCAGGATACTAATCCCATCGACACCAACCGCATACTGAATGTTGAAGGTAGGCATCCATTCCCTTCGTTCGACAAACTGCATGCCCTGATTCGTGAAATCAAATCCAGCCCAGAGAAGAAGGGAGAGCCCAACATTGATCAGTGTGCTGACCAGTGCGACCCGACGGATCCATTCCTGGTTCTGAACGAAGGCCAGCGTTGCTATTCCAAGAAAAGGAGTGGCAATCATCCAACTCAGAATGTGATCGGCAAAGATGGAGCTCATGATACCCTCTTCCCCCTACACAAGTTCCAATAGGGACTTTTTCAACAGGGCCCCAATAGAGTTCATCTCACAAGCCAATAGAAAAGCCCTATAGCTGCCACTAACCAAAAAATCATGACCAATAAATGGTGCTGAAGCGTCCGTGGTTCGATTCTCTGCAACAGATGACCTGTTGCATCGGCCTCGCGTCCCAATCGTTCGACATTCTTTTCAATCCCGCGTATATCGATAACCTGCCAGAGCCACCGAGCCAGGTTCACGGTTTGACCACCAATCCCAGCCACCTTTCGATCAATGCCTTTGACATCCACAGTCTGCCACAGCCAATGAGCGAAGCGTACGGTTTGGCGACCAAGCCCAACCACCCCGCGATCGAGTCCTCTGACATCCACCACTTGCCATAACCAGCAAGCAAGCTTGACTGACACTCTAGCAATACCAGTTATGAAGTGATCAATTCCTCCAACGTCAACCGTCTTCCATAACCATGTGGAAAATCGAAGTGTGGGTTGAACCACATAGACCTCGTAGATCTCATCAAAATACAATTTGTTCAAAAAAAGTACATACAAAGTTTTTCCCCACTCAGACTGTGCGAGGAAGGACGGTCGGGATTTGATATGAAGGTAGTAGGCAAGGCCCCATCCGCCAAATGCCACGACAAGCGGTAACAGGATCCACAAAGAGATTCCCCCAGGAGGGGTCGGTTCATCGAGAAGTGGAACAGGCTGTCCCAATGCCGGTGCCAGGAATTGAACAAACCACCCCCACAACACCATGAGAAAACTCACCAACATCACGCCCCCAATGAAAAGTCCTAAAAGGTGTGAAGGCGAAAACAAATGAGGCTGGACTACAAGCGAAGTCCCACTTTCCGAATGCCGTACAGAGGGTCCGCCCTGAAAGAGTAAGGTGATTCCGCGAAAGAGATACATCGCCGTAAAAAAGACGGTGGCTAAGCCAATCACCCAAAAGACGAATTTGGCTGAAGCAAAATGATGCACGGTCCACAGATATTCATACGGACCTGAGAAGATCACGAAAGGAGGAATGCAGGCTAAAATCAGGGCGCCAATGTATAAAGACCATGCCGGCCTCGATGTCGGCCCATGGTCAACATCCGACTGAGGATGCCCGTGGGCTTGAACCGATTGAAGGGCATTCCCCGTAGACAGGAATAAAAAAGCTTTCAAAAAGCCATGGGCCATTAGATGGAAAATCGCTGCGACGAACGCCCCAATGCCGCACATCATGATCATAAATCCAATTTGGCTGATCGTGGAATAGGCCAAGATTTTCTTAATGTCGGACTGCGTAAGGGAGACCACGGCGGCAAAGAGCGCAGTCGTGGCACCAATGATCATAATCACCGTCATCGTCACTGGAGAGAGAACCACCAGCGGACTCAAGCGAACCAAGAGGAAGGGCCCAGCATTCACCATCGTGGCGGCATGAATCAGGGCCGACACCGGAGTCGGGGCTTCCATCGCAAAGGGTAGCCAAACATGAAAGGGTATTTGGGCCGATTTTCCGAGCGCCCCCATGAACAAAAACAGCGTAATGAGCGTGATTGTGTGGACTGGCCAGTCGATTCCAGCCCAACCTAATAGGTTAATGGTCTGCCCACTCATGCTTTCGGCCTGGGCCAGAATCTGCTGGATATCCAGAGTCCCAAAAGTCGCGAAGGTTAAAATCACTCCAAATCCCAGTCCGACATCCGCTACGGCATTCACCAAGAAAGCTTTCGTTGCCGCCTGGCATGCGGACTTTCGCTCGGCCCAATGAGAGATCAGTAGGTACGAACAGATTCCCATGACTTCCCAGAAGATGAACAGCAACAGCAGGTTGTTACTCATGACCAGCATGATCATGGAAAAGGTAAACAACGCGATGAGTGCAAAGAACCGATTGTAACGAGGATCTCCGATCATGTATCGAGAAGAGTAGACGTGAACGATGCTGCTGACCCCTGTGACCAAAATCAACAAGAGGACTGTGAGTTGGTCGATATACAGACCAAGGTCGACGATGAGACTTCCGGACTGGATGAATCGGTAGAGAGGAATTGATATGGCTCCGTTCCTTACAACCTCAATGAATGCACCTATCGATAACCCGAAGGATAAACCTATCGCAGGAATCGCGATTTTGTGGCTTTTCCCCCTAAGCCATCGTCCACCCAAAGCCAGGGTGAGAAAGGCCATCAGAGGGAGAAGGGGGATCAGAACGTAACCTGACATCAGCATGACCTCATCCGTCATGCCCGCGGAAGCGGGCATCCAGAAAAATCAGGAAGATGCTGGATTCCCGCTTGCGGGGGAATGACGAAATGGTGGGAAAATTCCATAAACATGTAGGTGCCTATGCCCCTGCCTTATATCCAATGAACATTACAGCCCCGGGGGCAGAGCTGATTCGAGCAAAAATCCCATAATGGGATCGCTGAACAACCCTAAAAGGATGATCGCGGCTGACGCAGTACCCACACTCACTTTTATAGAGAATGGCGCCTCGACAGAAATGATCCCTGATGACGGCTGACTGTCACGAAAAATACGTTCAAAGAGCTTAATGAAAAAGGCCAACGTTAAAATAGTAGAGATGATCACCGCCGCAACCGCCAGATAATGCTGGGCTTCAAGAGCGCCAAGGACGATATACCATTTCCCAAAGAATCCGCCTGTTGGTGGCAATCCAACCATCGACATCGCCATGATGATGAGCGCACCCGTCATCCAAGGGGCTTGTCCACGCAAACGGCCCAAATCCTCGATTGACCGAACTCCGTACTGATACATGGCAGCACCTGCCAGGAAAAATAGCGCGGCTTGCATCACCGCATCATTGATCAAATAAAATACGCCTCCTGCAAAACCCGTCGGATTTCCAATACCCACCCCAATGAGGATCAACCCAATATGAGAAATTCCACCATAGGCGAACATTCGTTTGACTTCATGTTGTGTCAATGCCAGAAATGCCCCAACCACTGCGGTAAGGGCTCCCAACTCCTCCAAAAGGAACAGGACTGGAACATGTTCAATTTCCGCATTCGCACCCACCACCCAAAACATGATCCGGATCCAGGCGAGTAAGGCCACTTTGGTGACCAAAGAAGCGAGGAAAGGTGAAATGGCTTCCGGTGCATGAGTATACGCATCAGGTAACCACCCATGAAGTGGTATGAGTGCCATCTTAATTCCGAGACCGATGAACATAAAAATCAACCCGCCAACAACGGCCTTGGAAGTCATGAGCTCAGGAATTCGCTGCCCCAAGTCGGCCATGTTCAGCGTACCCGTTGCCGCATAAAAGTACCCGACACCCAATAAATACAAAGAAGCCCCAAACGTTCCCAAAATGAGGTAGCGAAAGGCCGACATCAACGCCTTACCCCCGGCAACCCCAACCAAGGCATACCCGGACAAGGCGGACACTTCCAGAAAAACGAAGATGTTGAAGAGGTCCCCAGCGAAGATGATTCCTGTCATCCCTGACACTAAGAGGAGGATCAGCGTGTAGTACGGCACAATCCGTTGTCCAAGTGTAGAGGGCGATGTCGGGCCTGCATTGATCAAGGAAATCAATGCTAACAGGCTGAGGGTCACCATGATGATACTCGCCAGCCCATCATCGACCCATTCAATGCCAATGGGAGGCGCCCAGCCGCTGAAGGCATAGCGAATCTCTCCTGAATCCATGACGACAACAACATTGGCGATCGATGCGACACTCATGGCAAAGACCACCGCTATTGCCATAGGCCAACACCACCCAGGGTTCTTCAGGCCTACCATGGGCATACAAATGGCTGCCAGGAACGGAAGCAGGAAGATCAGCGCTGGAAGGTGATGACTCATTCCAACCTCTTCAAAATCTCATCTTCGTCTAAAGTCCCATATTTCCGATACATCGCAGCCACCAAGGCCAAAGACACTCCTAGAGTCGCCACCCCAACCACGATCGCCGTCAACGTCACGACATGAGGTAATGGATTGGCATAGGCTTCAACTCGGATGGGCGCTGTTGTTGACAAGAGGACAGGAACGGTCGCCCCCGATTTCACACCCAGCGTGACAAGATAAAAAATAACGCTCGTCTGCACCAGGTACATGCCAATGAGCTTTTTCACGAGGTTGTGGTGGACAACCATGATGTAGAGACCCCAGGAAAACAGGATCACGAAGACGATAAAGTTTGGGCGGTGAAGCCACGCGTCAAGGTGTTCAAACATGAGAATCCTCGTCGTTATCGTTGAACGACAAACTTATGACAATCGAGATCGCCGTTACTGCGACATCTATCGCCACACCAATTTGTGTCAGCAGAATACCCACGTAACGACGTGAGGCAGTCTTAAGTCCCGGAATCTCAAGATCCGCGTAGTTTAAAAACTCTCCTCCCCCGATCAGGCATAATCCTCCCACCCCCGCAAAAATTATTAAGCCAAGCCCATCACCACGAATAATCTTCGTAGCCAAAGCACTATGAGAAGATCTGGGACCAAAAATGAGGATGGCCAAAATCACACTCGTGCCCAAAAGCACCCCACCCACAAATCCTCCGCCCGGTCCATACTGCCCAAAAAACAGCACATACAGCCCAAACAGTTGAATCAACGGGATCAGGAGTCGGCCTAATGTCTGAACAAGGACACTATCGTGTGGTTGGATCATGTCCGGTTTCTCCGTAACAACAACGCACAGGCAATCCCGGCCGTAAAGATCACCACCGTTTCAATCAAGGTGTCGAAAGCGCGATAGTCCATGAGAATCGATGTGACGACATTGGGCGTGAGCGTATCTTCCATGCTGTTTTCCAGGTACACGGGAGAAACGTGAACGCTGGCAGGAGAGGCAGGGTCTCCAAATTTGGGAAGATCACTGGCCGCATACAACAGGAGCAAGCCGAGCAGAGGCAATCCGATTAACGCGGTCCAAGGAGGGGACGGAGGATGAATACGAGTGTCCTTGGGAGCTGTCACAAACAACGTCAACAGGAAAAAGACTGTCGCCAGGCCGGCACCAACGACGGATTCAACAAAGGCCACATCCACAGCCCCAAACCATGCCCACACGATGGCTAAAAAGAAACTGTACGATCCCAGGATTAACACCGCGCTGATTAGGTCCTTCACTAATATGGCAGCACCAGCCGTGATGACCAGGAGAAGAAGGAGGAAGATTTCAACTGGAAAAATCATTCTTGCACCTTTGACCAAGGTTTCAGCCCTGAGCGAAGTGCTGCACGAACAGTGGCATGGGAAATGACAGTACCGAGAAAAAGTAGAAGAATCAGGACGACAAGAATTTTGACTGCGTTGAGGCTGAATCCCTGGTAGAGCGCTAATCCCAGCAACATAAAAAATGCTCCCCAGGTATCAGTCAGCCCAACCGCGTGGGACCGGGTATACACATCGGGTAGGCGCACCATCCCAATGGCGGCAATGAGGAGAAACACTAATCCGAGGAAAATGAAAACTGAAGCCAACACAACCATTTATGCGCTACCTCGGTGTTCTAAATATTTGGCGACGGCCAAGGAACCCACTAAGTTCAACAGGGCATACCCGGTCGAAATGTCTATAAACATGTCAACCCGTTCATAGATGGTCCCTATCAACACAAGTAGAATAATGGATTTCGTTGAAATCCCATTCAGCCCCAACACTCGGTCAAACACGGTTGGCCCTTGGATCACCCGATACAGGTACACCACAATCAAGATCACGATGAAGAACGCCACGAACAATAAAGTTTCCCTCATGGTCCTTTTGTTTCCTCAAAAATCCCCATAATTTTGTTTTCGAGTTGTAGACTGGTCAGGTCATGAGCGGATTCATCATCTATCGTATGCACCACCAAATCCTGTGAATTGACTTCCACCGTGACTGTCCCGGGAGTCAGCGTAATGGTATTTCCCAGCATGACGATTGCTGCACGATCGCGTAATGCTGTTTTATAAGAAATGAGTTTGGGAGCAATAGGGAGAGCCGGGTGGAGAATGAGGAAGGACAAATGGAGACCACTTCGAAAAACCCGACCGATCACCCAGGGAAGAAACCAAACAATTCGCACAAAGGGGAGGAGCCGAGGAGGAGAATCGAGGTGACCAGTGTGTAGCCAGGCCAATCCAACGGATGAGGCCAGGCCCACTCCCATATGGAAAAGGTTATACTTGCCAGACAAAATGAGCCAAATGACAAAAAAAGCCAAACTCTTCAAGGCGAGTATTTTTTTATAGAGGATAGAATTCATCGTGTTTCTGGGTGTGTGAATATTCTACCCACCCGCAGTCCACGCCATATGCTCCCAAGTTGCATCAGGGTTATATCGATAAAAGTTGAACGTGGCGGGATCTAGAGCCACTAAATTAACCCATTGGTTATGGAACAGATGCTGGAGGAGGATATGTTTTTGAATAATGGGCGCAATACGATCTGGAGGCGCTTCAATGATCGCCAGCAGTCGCATCGGTTCGTGATAATGGAGGTCTCCATTGTTCACAGTCTGCAAGGGAAAGCCTATTTGTAAATCACTTTGGCTTCCGAGCATGACGCCAATCCCCGAGACGACATTGTGAATAACCTTGCTCCCGCTTCCATAGAACCAGGGATCAACTCCAGAAAAGTAATATCCCATGTTGATCCACTCCCCGACAATCAATGGTGCCGTCATAATTTTTTCGAGAATGGCACCGTCGGGATCTGAAACAGGATCATAGGAGTGCAAAAAGACACGACCGCCTAAATCGAGACCTTTGGTCAATTTCCTTCTTCCGATGAGAAAAGATGCATTGCCAGCCAGCCCCCACTCGGGCCGAGGATTGGCCCAATCGCAGCTGCGTTCCTCCACGTGAACAAATGCCCTCTCGGGAGAAATCGCGGTCGGCGCACCTGGGAGGCGATGACACCGTTCCATCGCCTGATGGGCTCCCGCTTGCTCGAGATCCCGGCTCAACACACGTAAATCCTCGGCATGGCTCTCGGGCAGCTCTTCGACATCATAAAACGTGACCCGATCCGTTGTCGTGGTGTGCTTGCCCGGGAGAAACCAGGTGTCATCAGGAATCATCAAGCCTTTCTCTTTCAGGATACGACGGACCTCGGGCTCATTGGCCATGGCTGCAAACACACGAGCAGTGGGGTCCCCGGGATTGCCGCCACAGGCTCCACAATCCAACGCCCCGAAATACGGATTGTTGTCCGTCTGACTTCCGTGGCCACAGAGGACGACCAACCGCCCGAAGTTTTTGGTCAGCCCCATCGCCCGAAGTCCATTTTCTATGAAGGTCGCCCGTTCGGTAAGAGAAAACCCCTGAGCGAGTCCAACGGGAATCCCCTCGTTTTTTACCTCGCCAAATTTTGGGTTGAGAGGGTCGCGTGGGGAGGAAACAGAGATCTGTGTCGGGACTGGATACGTAAACCATCTTTGGATTCTTGCCGTAATCGTTTGGAAAGGTTTTTGAATCAGCGTTTTGCCGATTAAACCGAAACTAAAGAACAACCCCAGCACATCAATCAGCATCAGCGACCCAACGGGATTATGTTTCAGATCGTGAAACAGATGATGTCCCAGTTGATGCCATCGAGTTCCTGAGGAATAACGTTGCAATGCCTGTTCTTCTCCGGGTCGAGGAATTTCCGTGACCGCATGATTAGGCGAAAGTAACACAGGGCATAAGGCGGACCGTTCCTTACTATCAAAGGCTTGATGACTGATGGGAATGCCGAAAAACCCCGCAAACCCGAACGTTTCATACGGGCCTTGCGCCTCGATATGACGACGGAACGACTCCGATCGCACATCAATACAGAACACCAGTTGCGCACGAGGCCGTTCATCTTTTTCAGGTACCTTGCCGCGATGATCGGATAATTTTGCAAGTAATTGTTCGCGAAAGGCGTCTTCATAAGCTTCCAACCAGACTGGCCCATGCTGATCTGGCGGGAAACCATCTAACCACCTGAGGAGGGTTTTGAGATTGTCTCGAGATAACTCTTGAACTTCTAGAGGAGAGAGTTCGAGAAATTGAGCCAAATGAAAAAGACGCCAGGCATCACAACACACCCCTTGAGTATGACGATCGACAGCATGAGAATCCTGGCCAACCACTTGTTCATACTCGTCCTGATGGTTCCGCCAATACCCAGCGAGAGCTGGCACGGTTCCATCAATTCCCCAATGCCGCTGTGACTCGACCTGAACCAACTCCACTTCATAGAACAATCGGACGGCAAGATACTGAATAGGATCGACAGGATGCTGACGTTGCGCATGATACTCAGGGTTCTCCCCAAGCCAACGAATGAAGCCTGTCCAGCCTGGCAATTGTGATAACTGTCGAGAGAGGTATTCTTTCCACTGTTGTTCGGGAATCCCAAGATGGCGCAAAAAAGACACGATGGCATCTTCAGGTTCATTGGGGAGGTCGCAAACTTTTTGGCTAAAACGTTCAATGCCAAGAAGGCGCCCCGAATGGTCTCGCTGGGCCAGTTCGCGCCAAGCTTGATAGAAACCACTCTGTCGTGAAGGCATTTCCCATCCAGCCAGCCCTTCATCGACAAAAGCGGCGCTCCACTTGATCATTTGGTTATTGACTTGCTCGACAATGGAAACCCCTGCGAGCTCTTCGACCCAATCGCTCACTGTTCGTTGAGCGGGCAATCCTATCTTCAAATTTTTTACTTCATCCAAAGCGCTTGCGTCTGCTTGGTGCTGTTCATCATGCGCATGGTCCCTTGAAAATGGATCAGGCAGTCGAAGTGCAGATAACGTGCCTTTCCACAGATTCGTCAGATAGGCCTCTTCGGGATAGTCCCGGCACTGCTCACACTCCTTGATCGTTCGTTCAATGATTCGCTTTTTAGATTCTTCTGGAAGGTCTTGATGAAATCGCTTGGTTGCTCCCTCGCCACGGAATTCCCATAGCAGCAATGCAGGATCCAAGGCCTCAATCCCAAATAACAGATGCAACCGCCAGACCTCGGTTGCAGTAAGCTGACGAATGCCGACCTGGATGCCCGATTGTGTTTCCTCTCGAGGCCCCACGCGTTCAAAAGCCCGCCTCACCCCTTCTTCGGTGATTCGGCCCTCACGATAGAATTGGCGATATTCTTCATTGGCTAGGTATCCATTCCCTCCTAATAGATGTTTGGCTTTTCGAATGGCTTGATCAAAGGGGAGGTATTCCAATCCGTGAATGGGATTTTGGGCGATAAACGTTTTCATTGGCCAGAAGGGCGCAATGGGTTCACTGGCCTCGAGAATTTGTTTCCTTACCTTTTCACGATCATCCACAGTTAAGGCAGTCATAGTATTTGTTCGGTTGTAATTATCAGTTCATCAAAAAGTGACAATAAAAAAGCCAACCGCGAACTCCCTAAAAAGCTTAGAAAGGGGATAATGGTTGGCTTGTACTGTGACGTGCCCTTCCAAAATTGGCAGCTAGTCACCCCACAGCCTGAGATGTGAATTTCGGACAAAAATTAGCGCCTTCATTCTCCCCACCTATCACCAGTCGAGCAAAAAAAGGCTCTGTTCTTGACCTCAATTATTCAATAGGGTACACAAAAGCATCTCTCGCGTCCACAGGAGGGTTTTTCTGAGAGTAGTGAAAAGATGTAGGAAATTGTATAACCGAGTTGATAGACTCCTTTTGAAACTCCTTTATTCCATTTATTCCATTTCATCATGAGTCTGGGTGTCCATTGGATGATCGTTCTGGCTTCCCGGGTTCGGTGATTTCCGATGCATGAGGCTTCCGCGCAGACAATTTTTGGTTTGTCTCCCCTGTTCGTGGCCACCACCATTTTTGTCCTGACCTATGCCGTTATCATCGTGGATAGACTCAACCGAGCGATTGTCGCGCTCTTGGGTGCAGCATTGGTCATTGGTTTTGGCGTCCTGACTCAGGAGCAGGCCATTCGTGGGATTGATTTCAACACCCTTGGCCTCTTAACCGGTATGATGGTCCTGGTAGGCATTACGCAAAAAAGTGGTGTGTTCCAGTTCTTGGCCATTAAGGCCGCCAAGCTGGCCAAGGGAAGCCCTTGGGGAATTCTGGTCATGCTGTCGGTGGTCACCGCTGTCTTGTCTGCGCTCCTGGATAATGTCACGACGGTCCTCCTCGTGGCGCCGGTCACCTTACTCATCGCCGATGAGCTGAGAATCAATCCCTACCCGCTGCTTTTTGCAGAAATCAATGCCTCGAATACGGGTGGAACCGCCACGTTGATTGGGGATCCGCCGAATATCATGATCGGATCGGCGACCGGACTCACCTTTAACCAGTTCTTCCTCAATCTGGCTCCTTTGGCCATTGTCGCCTTTGCCGTCACCTTGATTCCCCTCTGGATGATTTACGGGCGCCACCTGAGCGCATCACCCGAGGCCAAGGAGCGACTCATGGCTTTTAACGAATACGAGGCCATTACCGATGTGAAATTGCTGAAACAGTGCTTAACGGTCTTTGGGCTCGTCATCTTGGGATTTGTGTTTGCCCACCCTCTAGGGTTGGAGCCTGCGACGATTGCCATGGCAGGGGCCGCCCTCCTCCTTTTGGTTGTGACCCTGAAGGTGGACCGGATAGAGGCCACCCAAAAAGTGCATGGGTTCTTCGCCCATGTCGAATGGGTGACCATTTTCTTTTTCTGTGGCCTGTTTATCATCGTGACCGGGGTAGAGCATGCGGGCTTATTAAAGATTCTGGCGGAAGGGATCTTAAGCCTGACGGCTGGCGACTTTGCCGTCACCACGCTGGTCATCATGTGGATGGCCGCTATTCTATCCGCCATCGTGGACAACATTCCGTTCGTGGCGACGATGATTCCGATGATTAAGGATATGTTGCCGGTTTTTCAGGAGGCAGGGGTTCCTCCCCACCAACTGGAGGCCTTGTGGTGGGCCCTGGCTGCGGGGGCCTGTCTAGGTGGAAACGGGTCGCTCATCGGGGCGTCGGCGAACCTGATCGTGGCAGGCATTGCGGAGCGAAGCGGGGTGCCCATTCGGTTTCTTCCCTTCATGAAGGTGGCGTTTCCCATCATGCTGCTGCAAGTCTCGATTGGCACGGTATATGTTTGGTGGAGGTACCTATGAACGCGCGTGATATCATGACAACAGATATCCTGACCCTCCCACCAGAATGTTCGATTAGAGAAGCAGTCGGGAAATTCGGGGAAACCAAGTTCCAGGCCTTTCCGGTTGTCGATGACACGGGCATCCTGCTCGGGACTTTGGATATCTGGCGTGTGCTGCGCCAGGTCATGCCCCCCTATATCCTTTCTGGTGATTTACCCAGTGTCCCATTTGCACCGGATCTGGATCTGCTCCATGAGCGTCTGGCTACCCTCGGAGCACAACCGGTGACCGCCATTATGAATACGACGCCACCAGTAGTCCGACCCGACTCCTCAGTCCTGGAATGCGCAGCCCTGATGGTGAATGCTCCCAAAACCATTCATCTGCTCCCAGTGGTGGAGGCGTCGCGGCGGCTGCTTGGAATTGTGACTCCTTGGGACCTCATCAAGGAAATTGCCTGAGCGGCCTGTCTATAATGGGCTATCTTTACCGGAATCCGGCAGCAGGTGGTCTCCATGTCGGGAGTTGGTTCAGAAGTTCCAGCAATTGGCACGACAGCGGTAAGGGAGGCACTGAGTCGGCAGGCTGGATCGCTAGTCCAGTAAGTCAAATTCTGCTTTCCTCAAAAGAAGGATCTAAGAACTCAAGCGGGGAAAGTTCCAGAAATTGTGCAAGATGAAACAGACGCCAGGTCTCACGGCAGATGCGTTTGGTGATTCCAGTTGGAGAATAGGTGTTCTTCCTGGAGTTGGCCCTTGCGGTGCAACCGACGGTAATCCTCGTTATCCCAATCTTCCATTATCAATCTTGATAACATTTCTCCTCGCCGTGGCCTTTCTCCCCAAGGGGCGAGGAGGCATTGGAATGAATATGTTTGGCGAATTTAAGAGAGCGCCAGCTCTTGGCGTTTGCCGTTGACGACGACGTACATCACGCTCGGGCAGACGAAGGTCTTCTCCTCCGGTCCGTGAATTTGAATGCCTGTCAGGTCGGGGTAATGGTTTCTGCTCGTATCGACGATGTAATTGATCATTCGCTCGAGATCTTCGAGAATGGCGGTCTGGGCGATCTTGGTAAGGTCAGCCAGGCTGGGAACCTGCCCATATGTGAGCTTACGAAGGAGCCGTTGTTTGAGAAAGCTTTGCTCAAGGTCATCGGGATCTAGGTCCAGCCGCAGGGTGCCGCTGGTAAGTTCTTGCTGAAAACTGACAAGTGCTCCACAAGCAGGGGATGTTTCCTTTCGACCCGAGCGCTGGCAATTGCCAATTTGGCCGGCGGCATCAATACCAATGTGGGGAAGTGCAAAGTACACATACCGCTACCGCTCATGACCATCTTCATTAGGGGCATGATGGTGAGCGGCGGTAAAACCGGTTTTGCCCAAGTACAGCATGCCCGCCAAGCTGGAAAAATTAAACGCCTCCCCCCAGATATGACGAATGTTCTCAAGGAGGGGATAGGTCAGCTCGTCCCGGCAGACACTGACCCAGGCAATGGGATTCAATGCTTCAAATCCATGAAGGCGCAGTGCTTCATATGAGTCTTTGACAAACTTCTCTGCCGGAAGGGCATTGGCAAAGTGAGTCGATAAGGCTGTCTCAAAGCTCATTCTGGTCTCCATCGAGGATGGAACGTTGGCTTGTGTACGACTGACTCGTTCTTCAACCAGCACCATGGTATGGACATCAAACCCTTTCCCCCTGATTCTCTTTTTGCGCGATTTTACTTAGTATTGTGAGAAAAAGAACATGATATTCCTGATAATGGCACGAAACGATTGGGTGGGGCTTGGCGGGGTTTGTCAAATAAAAAGAATCGGGTGGCTTGACTTACTCAACCTCTGGACTTATCAATAAGAATTATGACCCAACAACGTCCATTGACCAACGATGAGATAAAGGCCGCCGAAGCCGCGTTTCGGGGACGCCCGTTTGATCCAACGTGGTCGAAGGCCTCTCGGGCTGTGTATAATGGCCTCCTCAAGGCAATTGGAGCCTCTCCTTTCTTTTCAAAGAAGTTCCGGGTCCCTTCCCTCGAGATAGGGGATCATGCCATGCAGCAGGTTGGGGCGGACCTTGAATCAGAGCCCCTTGGCCGGCTGGAGGCGAGTGGAGCCGAATTCATACAAAACCCTCCATCCGCTCCCAACCCAATCATCTCACGGCAAGAAGCCATTGATTCCGGCCTCCTCATTGATGTCAGTAAAACGGCGAGGAAGATTGGACTCAGCTTCGCGGTGGGGATTACCAAATCGCTGTGGGAAAAAAGTATCACGGATTCCATGGAGATTTCACAAGATGAGTGGGAGGCGCGTGTCCGGGATATGTTGCTGGCCGTCCGCTTGCGCCTTGCGGGCCTGGATACTCCTTCACCTTGGGTCCAGGTTCCGGTACTTTTGGCTTTTCAAGAGAATCCAACACCACAACTCTTCCCTATCTACGCTCTCTTCCATAAAGATTCCGACGCTGATGAATGTCTCACTTTGATTCACCCGCAGGAAATTTCCTCTGCTACTCCCACCTCCCATTTCAACGAAGAGGGTCTCGCCTGAAAAGGGCCCCAGTCCTTTCTCCCGTGGATTGGCCCCGCAGATTCACTATCCCAGTTAGATTTCTTTCCGGTTAAGGGCCTGTTAAAAAATAACTTGGACATCTCGCATCCCATCTTCGGGCCATCTTTGAACGCGCCTCAATCGAAAAAACCTCACCATAGCCGTGCTATGCCTCGGAATTTTCTCAATCGTTCCGTCCAAATCTGACCCAAATCTGGGCGCGATTTTGTCCAAATTATTTTTTAACAGGCCATTAACTTTTTGACCCCAAGGTCCGATCGAGGTTAAAAGCCGCACTGATGAGCGCGAGGTGGGTGAAGGCTTGTGGAAAGTTCCCGAGGGCTTCACCGCTATGTCCCGTTTCTTCAGCATACAGGCCGAGGTGGTTGGCATAACCGAGCATCTGTTCAAACATGAGGCGCGCGTCATCCAGCCTGCCTCGATCAACCTTCCCCGCCCGGGTCATGGCCTCGACTAACCAAAAGGTACAGATATTGAAAGTGCCCTCTTCCCCCTTCAGACCATCGGCGGTTTCCGCGATGTTGTACCGGTACACAAGCCCGTTGGCGACCAATCCGCCTTGCTCGGGCGGCATATTGGTGGCGTCCAGAGTTTTCAGCATACGGGGGTCTGTAGGAGAGAGGAAAAAGACAAGGGGCATCATCAAATTAGCCGCATCCAACGTGTCGCTTCCATACCGCTGGATGAAAGCCTTTCGTGATTCACTCCATCCCTTGGTCATGATTTCTTCGTAAATGGTGTCGCGGACTTTCAGCCATCGTTCCCGGTCGGCAGGAAAGGAACGTTTGTCCGCCAGCCGCAGGCCCCGGTCGATGGCCACCCAGCACATCAATTTCGAGTAGACAAAATGTTGCTGGCCCCCGCGTACCTCCCACACCCCTTCATCCGGTCGCTCCCAGTTGTCGCAGACCCAATTGACCAACCGACGCAGGTGTGTCCAGAGGTCGTACGAGATCGGGGTGCCGTATTTGTTGTACAGGTACACCGAGTCCATCAGTTCGCCGTAAATGTCCAACTGCAATTGACCGTAAGCCCCGTTGCCGACTCGCACGGGACGGGAGCCCTTGTAGCCTTCCAAGCGGTCTATAATGGTTTCCGGGAGGTGGTGCCGGCCATCAATCCCATACATAATTTGCAGTGATCCGTCGGGGTTGAGTTCACGGCAGCGAGCTTCCAGCCATGCCATGAATTTCGTAGCTTCATCGGTAAATCCAATGCGAAGTAGCCCGTAGAGAGTGAACGCGGCATCACGAATCCACGTGTATCGATAATCCCAGTTTCGTTCTCCACCGACCCCTTCGGGCAGGCTGCACGTTGGGGCTGCAACCATGGCCCCGGTGGGTTCAAAGGTGAGGAGTTTTAATGTGAGGGCGGAACGTTCGACCATTTCTCGCCAACGCCCTTTGTACGTGCACTGGCTCAACCACTGTCGCCAGTATTGGACGGTTTGTTTGAAGAGAGCTTCCGCTTTCTCACGCGAGAGGGAGATATCGCACTCAGTTCCTGGTTCCATCCCCCGAAGAGAAAAGGCCGCCTCTTGACCTTCCTGGAGTGTAAACTCGGCGATGACGCCGTCCCCTTGTTGAGTGAGGGGTATCTGGGACCCCAGTTGCAAACTGAGCCCGGGGCTGTCAAAGCATGCCCCGTCTGGTGTCAGCCTGGTCTTATGGGACCACTGACTGTAGTTAAAAGCGGGGGAACACTCGAGGCGAATCTGGACCGACCCTCGAATGGACTGAACCCTGCGAACCAGCCCCTGGTAGCCCACCTCGGTTTCCTTAAGACCCACCGGCATGAAATCAATAATCCGGACGACTCCCTGCGGTGAGGCAAACCGTGTGACCAGCACGTTGGTGTCCGGCCAATAGTATTGTTTTTGGGTCCCTGCCCCATCCTTCGGGGCGATCTTGAAACGTCCGCCTATTTGGTCATCAAGGATGGCAGCGAACACGCTGGGGGAATCAAAATGAGGAAAGCAGAACCAATCAATAGATCCATTCATGCCCACTAACGCGGTGGTTCGCATGTTCCCAATCAACCCGTAATTCTCAATTGGTTGGTACGGCATAATTTACTCCTTGGTGACATGGACAAACATTGTAGTCACGCGTATTTCTCCCGTGAGGAGCCCTCATATCTCGCGATAATTGTGTCCGGCTCGTCAACTGGGGAGGTGAGAAGTTTGGATAGACGGCCGGGAAATTCAAGGTCAGCCCGGGACGAGTCGAATTCTCCCCCTGCATCCAAGTATTCCCGAGTGGCATTCATAGGTCCACCCATAACTGTGTTTCCGGGCACGAGCCCTAAGTTGATCATATTAGCGGGGAATTGTAAATTCCGGCTTAGGGCCTGTTAAAAAATAACTTGGACATCTCGCATCCCATCTTCGGGCCATCTTTGAACGCGCCTCAATCGAAAAAACCTCACCATAGCCGTGCTATGCCTCGGAATTTTCTCAATCGTTCCGTCCA
>JACZVJ010000135.1 GCA_022572725.1 Nitrospinota bacterium
CCATATGGGGCATGCGTCGTTTCATCCGAAAGCGTTACCCTGCACCTTGCGAGTGCCAGAACTGATTCAGCAGCCGGTGAAGGCCGCAGGTCGATCGCTGCGATTTACTGGAGTCAGTGTCGGCAACCCGCACTGCGTGGTGTTCAAAGGAAAAACCGGGAAGTGGAGGCGAGAGGATCTGTTGGCCTTAGGCCCTCAGCTCGAACGGCATCCCATTTTTCCCAAACGCACCAACGTCCAATTGGTTGTGCCCACTGGACCCCATTCCCTTTTCATTTGGGTTTGGGAGCGGGGAGCAGGAGAGACACAGGCCTCCGGGTCCTCCGCCTGTGCCGCCGCGAGTGCCGCGGTGCGGCTGGGACTTGTGAAAAGTCCGGTGACCGTGAAAGCGCCGGGCGGAACGCTCCACATCACCGTCGATCCCACATTCGCCCTCACGATGAAAGGGCCGGTGGCCGGTGTGTACCGTGGTGAACTGTCCCCATCGTTTCTCCGCTCATTTCGGTAAGCAGGAAAACGGTGGGGATATTTGACCTGAAGAAAATACGAACAAGAGCGGAAGCTCTTGCCGTAGGGAACCACATGCAGGCGTCTTTCGCGTTCGGCCTTTGAGGCTGTCACCACCGAACTCTGTCTCCTCTTCTAAAAGGCTCCGTAAAATTCAGGCTGCCTCTTCGTACACTTGAATCCGGTAGGACAATAGATCCGCTAGGCAATGAAAATGTTTAGTTAGGGAACTTCCTTGGGGGTTCTACTTGCCAGCCCTCCCCACTGAGGGACTGCAAGAACTCCACCAGATCCTCCTTTTCTTGATCTGTCAAATTGAGGGGTTTGATGACCGGATCAAGGTAAGGATTCTTAATCCCGCCTTGATTATAAAAGTCCACAACTTCTGCCAGTGTGCCAAACCGCCCGTTGTGCATGTAGGGGGCCGTTCGTGAAATTTCTCGAAGGGTGGGAGTTTTGAACGCACCAAGGTCTTTGGGATTCTTGGTGACGTGGTACCGCCCCAGATCGACATGGTCAGTATTCCAGTCGATCCCGAGGTTGTGGAAATTTTCATCAGTAAAATTATTTCCAAAGTGGCACCGGAGACACTGGGCTTTTACAAGGAACAGCCTTAAACCATTTTGAGCCCGCGCTGAGAGGGAATCATCTTTCCCTTCACCACCAAACTGATCATAAGCGCTATTGCCTGAGAGCAAAGTTCTCTCAAAGCTGGCAATCGCTTTTCCCACAAGGCCGATGGTAATGGTTCGGGTTCCAAAGGCTTGTTCAAAAAGCGGCTTGTATCCCTCTATGGTGCTGAGTTTGGCAATGAGTTCATTATGATCGGCAAACCCGTGTTCAACTGGGTTAACGAAGGGGGCAACGGATTGCTCCTCCAGTGTGACTGCCCGGCCGTCCCAAAATTGAGCCGAACTGAACACCCGATTGATAGCCGATGGGGCGCTGCGACCACCTTGCTGCCGGTGAATCCCAGTAGACACCGATTGGCCATCCGTGAAAGCCAGGGCGGGCATGTGACAGCTAGCACAGGCAATTGTGTTGTTGCGGGAGAGGCGTTTGTCAAAGAACAACAGTTTACCCAGCTCGACTTTCTCTTTTGTCAGTGGATTGTCTTTGGGGATAACGAGGCTATCTTCATCCAACCCCAATGGGACTTCCAATGCATATTCCTCTGTGGCCCCAGCTATGGGAAAAACTCCTATCACCCATCCACTACTAAGAAAAAAGACAATCATCGAACAAAGGAAGAAATTCTTTTTGGTAAGTGATTGTGCAGCATGAAGAAGGACCACGCTCATAATTGACCTCTCTATGTCATGACAATGATTCATGAATTAAATCTCTGGCAATCTTTTCTTAAATATTTTCATTTTTTCCTCGTTGGCCCCTTCCCCCTCAGAAGGACATGAACTGCATTAACGACAAAGCCTTTTTTTAACTTGGGCCTGACCTCCACCAATTCGGGATCGATATCGATCAACTGCCCCGTATCCTCATCAAGAAAGTGATGGTGATCGGAAACATTGCAGTCATAGAGGACCTTCCCGATGTGGGGCAATTTCAACTCCTTCAGGAGCTTGGCGCCTACTAAGGTTTTGAGGGTGTTGTAGACTGTGGCCAAACTCAGTTTGGGAAAATTCTCATCAGTCCAGCGTTTCACCTCGTCGGCCGTCGGGTGGTCGGCCTCGGACATCACGTACTGATAAATCGCAATGCGGTGGGCGGTTGGGTTCACCCCTGCGGCTTCAAGCTTCTCACTAATGGACTTCACGTCGTGCAAGGCTCACGGCCTCCCTTACTTGATAGTTTTAGTCACAATCCATATTTAGAATAATTCTAAATATGGATTTTGTCAAGCCTATACCCAAAATTTATCACTTTACGGTCGATCCTAATCTCACCATCACCCTGAAAAGGCCCAAGCCCAGCTCAGCCGAGCATTTTCAGGTATCCCTAGCAGGGTGTTGAAAAACCCCAACACCCTGCTTTCCCAGGGGCTCACGCCCCTAGGACGGCCCTAAAACACAGGGCCTATGACCCCTCGAAGGGGGAGCAAGCCACTCTTCGCGCCTTGCTCCCTTCGAGCATCCCCCACCCAGGCTTTTTTCAACAGCCTGCTAGGCCATCAGCCCAATTGCACCCGTTCCCCTCAGGAGAAGATGAAGAGCTCTGGTCTGGATGGTCCCGGCGGGGAGGGTCGCCTGGAGCGGGGACCTTGTGATGACCCGAGTTTTAGGTGGGAAGAAAGGAGTGGCGTTCATAGTACTTAGGCCATTCAGGATCCCGAGGGCTGGCCCCTTCTGTGACGGAGCGCCTCCTGGTGAAAGGCTTGGCAGGCCGTGAGGTAGCGAGGGAGATGGCTGGCCATGAATCGATCCCGGTGCCAAGGTTCCGAGGAGAGAATGCCACTATAAGGAGGGGGAATGATGTAGGCGTACGCTTCCAGGGATTCCCCCTTCCCGGTTTTCACGGGAATGAGTTGGCGCACATAGACTTTGTCTTCGAAGCGATCCAGCAACGCGAGTGAGCCAGGGTCCACCTCGTAATACAGGCGTCCGGCTGTTGCCTGTCCAGGGGCGGGAATCATGCCCGGGTAGGATTTCCCTTTGATGACATACCGCGCGAAATTTTCCGCGGTGGCTTCTATTGAAGGAAAAGACTTCCCTGTGACCGCCTCCATGACTGCCGGAATCTCAAGTGTTCCGTAAGTAAAGACGGTGATGTTCACGAGTCCTTCCCTCTTTTTGGGATTGAAACCCCCGAATGGAAGATCCCCTCACCCAACCTTCTCTCCCAATGGGGCGAGGGAAAGAAGAGGGGTTTCAAAGCTGTCGGTGTTTGACTGGACCCAAGGGGTGCATCCTGAGGGCTGTTCTGATGCCGTCCCTGATCTCCTGGAGTGCTGTGTTGTCAAGGTGCCAAAATGGTTTTTCAACAACCTGCTAGGCCTTCAGCAGTGAACGGAGCATGCGGGCATTTTCCACCGCATATCCTCGCGCATCGTTGTTGAAATACACGAAGACCTCAATTCCCTTTTTGAGATATCGCGCAATCTTCTTCACTTCCGCGGATAATTCCTCCTCCGAATACCGGGAGGCGAACAACTCAGACCGTCCGTGGAACCGGATGTACGTAAAGTCGGTGGTGAGCATCTCCTTTCGTGGGTATTTGGGGGAGTCGGCAATACAGAGGGCTGCTCCGTATTTTTCAAGCATCCTATAAATTTCTTTCGTGAACCAGGATTCATGACGGAATTCGCATGCCAGGCGTGGGGACCTTCGCAGGACCCTCTTGGTCAATTTGAAGAAGCCCTCCAACCTTTTTTTGTCTGCTTTGAAGCTTGGGGGGAACTGGAGCAGGATCGGACCAAGCTGTGCTCCCAGGGTACTGGCATTGTCGATAAATATCCTCCAAGCCTCCTCCACATCGACCAGGCGTTTGGTATGGGTAATCAGGCGACTGGCTTTAACCGAAAACAGAAAATTTTCCGGGACCTGGTTGGCCCAATTGGTGTAGGTCTGGGGGCGTGGCAGGTGGTAGAATGAGTAGTTGACCTCCGTCGTTGGAAACGCCCGAGCGTAATATTCCAAATAGTGGCGGCTTTTGAGATTCTCGGGGTAGAAGGCGCCTCGCCAACTGGCGTAAGTCCAACCCGAGGTCCCGACCCATACGTGTGCCACGGACACTTCTAAGGAAGACCTTTTTGGGCATCATTCGGGCGGAACGCAAAACTTGCCGCCACGTAGTTGGCACATGCGATACCCGAATCGATCAGCCCAAAATTGAAAAGCCTTTTCCACATCATCCCAGGAATTGTTCCCTCCCTCTAACGTCTTTCCCCCGGCTCGCCGGTCAACCATAGCACCGAGCACCTCACCGGTTTGGCTGTTTGTGATTTCCCCTTCGATGCTTGCCTTGCCCACAAAGGAATTGGTACCCGTGGCCAGTTTTTTGCCGCCTGACAAAATGCGTCCCACCGGCACCACAGTGGTGATAATGTCCATCACCACACTAGATTGTTGGGCTTCAGTAATAGCCGCGCGAATCTTCATGACTCCAGGGCCTGATTTTTTTACTCTGGTAAATCCTTCCCTCTTCAGGGTTTTCATGATCTTGACTTGGAGCAGCAAAGCAAGTCTGTGGAGATCTTTTTCAGGCACATCATCCAAATTCGAATTCTCCCCCCGCCAAATCGTGACTCGGTCCATTAAAAATTTGTCATAGGCTCTAAAATCCGTCTTGGGGTTAAGGTAGATGAGAGCTGGCTCTCCTTTGCCTCCGGGCTGAAGCTTCGAATAATCGCCCAGAAAACCGGAAGTCTTGACTCCCCTCGCCTGTTGGCTAGGAGCGCAGGCCCCGAGAAACATCACCACGAGAATGATAATGAGTGACCTTGGCCACTTCATACTGGGTCCTCCTTAAATGGTAATCCCAAACACATGGAATAAAGAATATCCGAGCGCCAAAGGATAATAGGCTTCCACTTCCTTCTCAACAAGGGAATTGTACCCACCTTCGCGCTCGCCGCTGAAGCTCTGGCGCGCAAGCGGCAGAAAGCCACGGCTGCCCGTCTTACGCAGTAGCCTGCTACGGAGGGTGGATAAACCCGTGGGGCTCCACCTAACGGGGATTTATCGAGAAATGAGGAAAGTGACAAGGTGATTGCCGATCGATGAAGACCACTCCGTTTCGCCACTCTTGATAACTCAAGGGGCCTTCAGTAGGGTGGGAGGCGAGGCAGAGAAGAAACGAGAAAGTGGCAAGTGAAAGCCAAGAGGGAAGGTATGGGAACCTACCGGGTCGAATATACGATTACACTCACAGTTGAGGACGGCAGGGAGCTGTCGTTTCCGAAGGAAAGGTTTCTCACCGAGGATGAGATATCGGACGTGAAGGAAATCCCGGCCTTTCTGGAACGGGAGTTCCGGGATACCGAGCAAACAAATTTTCTCCTTACCATGAAGTCGCAGCTAGGAAAGGAGATCACCGGCACGAGCCTGGTGGTGAATAAGATTTCGGAACTGCTCTCCGCCGGGGATGATGATCAAATGTAGAGGAATTCTGTTGGCTGGGATTCTGGGTTGGAAACCCCGACCCTTTTTGAAGGGCCGGGGCTGCCCTTGTTTAACAAGAGGACATTTCAACCCGAAACGCTTTTCTTGGTTAGGTCACCCCTCAACGTGCGCCTTGAGAATCGCCGAGTCCCGAATCCTGGGATCCTCTGGAGCGAGATCCAGCGCCATCTTGAAATGATCCTTGGCATCTCCATGCTTTCCGAGCTTATCCAAGGACAGTGCTAGATTGTAATGGGCTTCGACCAGATCCGCATTGGCCGCGAGGGCTTTTTGAAAGTGTTCCCGCGCTACATCATAGTGGCCCTCGCCCTGGACATAGTGGCTGACCCCCTCATCGTTATCCGCCGCGCCTGTTGCACCTTCCGGGGCATTAAGAGCACCTCCCGCCGGCATTGGAATTTCTTCAGCAGGGGGTGTTTCGGCTTTGGTCATCGCTTCACTTTCGGCTTTTGGCTCTGTCTTGGTTTCCTCCCCATTTTGGCCTGAGTCACATCCACTTCCCAACATGACAAAGAGAAAAAGCAATCCGAGTAAAAACGATCCGTGTTTCATAACGTCCTCCTTCCTTGGATGGTGATAATTAGAAAGTCGAATTTTCTCGTTTCCCTATTAGACCGAACCTCCTAATAGGGTGCGGGTCTCCTACCTTGATAGGGTGACCCTCAAAAAAATAGAGGGTAACCCACCCCCTTTTTTTAAGGGCAGCGTGAAAAATGACAGCGGTTGGGTCTTATTGGGTTTACGGTCAGCTTAGCCAAATTCCTCGTGGACCAAATCTTCCGATCCTTTAAACCCTTTGGTGTGTAAGACCGGGAAATTTTTAAGGAACAGAGGTCAATTTCGTGGCTAAGTCATGGTAAAAACGGGGTGACCTCCGGAAAAGGCTTTTGCCTAATCATTTCCCCAAGACCCTGAACCTATTCTCTCTGTCTGTCAAGGGGGACCTGAATAAGATGGTGTAAAGGCCTCCCTTTGAGAATCGATTTTTTTGAAAGGGACTGGATAATATTCCTTCACAACTGGCACTGGTTCTTGGAAGGAATCACGCAAATGAACTGAACGGGGCCGCTAGAATCAGCCGTGAAGCAATGGGCTTCGTTGGGAGCGATATAAACGGAGTCCCCTTCTTGAAAA
>JACZVJ010000136.1 GCA_022572725.1 Nitrospinota bacterium
ACTGCCTGCAAGATCTTGTTGAGCGGGACTGTCGGCTTCCGTTCGAGTGGGCGGCTGTCCGTGAATGACTGCTCGCAGATGCCTACAGCGTCGACGATGACGAAGTGCGTCTTGTTGGTCGCATCCGGCGTGGCCGCCTATAGCTCAGTGCTGGATACGACCCGGACGCCGCGGCCCTTCATCTGTTCGAAGAACGTCCGGCTCTTCACAGCGCGCATGAACATGACGATTTCGAGCGGCTTGATGTCCGTGCCGGTGGCGATCATATCCACTGTGACGGCAATGCGCGGGTGGTAGCTGTTACGGAAGGACTTGATGAGGTCCTTCGGATTGGCCCCGGTGGTGCGGTAGGTAATCTTCTGGGCGAATTCGTTTCCCTTGGCGAATTCTTCGCGAACGATTTTGACGATATCTTCAGCATGGGGGTCGTGTTTGGCGAAGATGAGCGTTTTGGGCACTTCGGTCCGGCCGGGAAAGATCTCTGTTGAGAGTTTGTCGCGGAAGGTTTTGACAATGGTGCGGATTTGGTCCGGGGCGACGACATCGCGGTCGAGCTGGTTGGGGTCATAGCTGAAATCGTCTTCGAGTTGTTCCCAACGTGTTTTGCGGGTATCCCGTTCGCGCTTTTCCACATAGAACCCCGCCTCCACTTTTGAACCCGCTTCGGAGATGGCGGTGCGGATGCGGTAGACGTCATAGTTGACGTTGACGCCGTCGGCTACGGCCTGCTCGTGGGAATATTCCATGACCAGGTTTTGGTGGAAGAAACCAAAGGTTTGTTTGCTGGGCGTGGCGGTGAGGCCGATGAGGTAGGCATCGAAGTATTCCAACACTTGCGCCCAGAGGTTGTAGATGGAGCGGTGGCATTCGTCGGTGATGATGACGTCGAAGGTTTCGATGGGGATGGCCGGATTGTAGTCGATGGGTTCAGGCTCTTTGAAGAGCCGTTCGAGGCCAGCGACGGAGGCTTCATCGTCTTCTTCCACGAGTTCTTTGCCTTTGAGCATGGAGTACATGCGTTGGATAGTGCTGATGCAAACGCGTGCGGTGGTGTCGAGCGTGTTGCTGCTGAGGCGCTGGACGATGAATTCTTCAGTGAATTTGAAGTTGTTGTAGGGGGAAACATACTGCTGGAATTCCTTGAGTGTTTGGTCGCCGAGGTTCCCGCGGTCTACTAGGAACAGCACCCGGCGTGCCTTTGCGAACTTTAGGAGTCGGTAGATGGTGGTGATGGCAGTGAAAGTTTTGCCGCTGCCGGTGGCCATTTGAATGAGTGCACGTGGGCGGTCTTCGGCGAGAGACTTTTCTAAATTTTTGATGGCCGTGATTTGGGCAGACCAGAGGCCCTCTTCAATGAGGATTGGCATCTGCTGGAGGCGTTTGCGAAGGGTTGAGAACGTTTTATAGGTGGCAGGTCGCAACGCGGCTTTATCGGTTGGAATGGGGGCCGCTTGTTGGAGGTTTGCTTCGTCGAGCCATTTGGCCAATGTGTCGGGCCGGTGAAATGAAAAAGTAGGCCGGCTTCGTGGCTCTGGGTCGAGTTCGTTCGTGAACCGCGTTTCGATCCCAGTGCTCTGGAAAAGAAACGGAAGAGGCCGCACATAGGCTGGCAAGTGGGGCGGCAAACCCTCACCATACTTCGTGGACTGAGTCTCCACGCCGGTGAGAGTGAAGCCCTCTTTTTTGGCCTCGATAACACCTGCCGCCTTGCCATCCACATACAGGAGGTAGTCTGCAAAGCCATGCCCGCGTTCCAGGGGGAAGTTTCGGATCGCCACACCGCGAGCTGCATTCAGGTTGGTTTGGTTCAGATCCTGGATCGCCCAAGCGGCCTTTCCCAACAGTTCATCAATCTTTTCGCGGGCTTGGTCTTCGGGGGTTGTCATGACAAACTCGGAATATAGGGGCCGACCCTATCCCGTTCCAATGTTTTCTGAATAGTAGCCAACCCCTAGAAGAAAGTACAGGTTAGGGCTCGGGTTGGGTTTGGCGGAATGACAAAGACCTCACCGCTGGAGATCCTGACGACCCAAGGAGGTACCAAGTGTTTCACGGTGCCAAAGTCTTAGCTGATGAGACGAGTTTTGGGGTGCGAATTTAGGAGGGCCTTTAATACATTAAGAAAAGTGGATCGCTTGTCATCCCCCCTCCTACCCCAATTCTGAAGATATCGCTCCCGGTTCTGAATCTACCGCAAGCGAACTCCATCACAGGGCGAGGGCGAGAATCCCTTGTGTTGGCGGGGAGATTGTAACGCTTAATCTCACTCGGTCATCCTGGGTTATTATTCCAGGTTTTTGAATTAAAAATTCAAAAAGGAATAGAGGGGAGGTATTGGCCGGCAGGAAGAAAAACTAAATAGCCCATACTGTATGACGGTAGGTTCCCAACACTTGCATTTCAAGCCACTCTGAGGCGAGGGCTTACTTTATCCCTTTGGATTAGAAAACCCTCGCCTCAAGGACGGAACTAGATTTCGACTAGTTCCCCGTTGGCTTGTCATTTAGCCTCGATCGGAATCACCCGGGGCTTGGCCTTTTCCTGTTTGGGGACGGTAATCGTCAACACTCCCCGATCATAGCCGGCCTTCGCCTCATCCGGATTCACATAGGACGGCAGAGAAAACCTTCGAGCAAAGGTCCCGTATCGGGCTTCCCTGAAGTGGTAGCCATCCTCGCTCTCAGCATGCTCGGCTTTACGTTCACCTCGCACCTGGAGGGTGTGATCAGTGACCGAAATATTCACATCCTTCATGTCAATTCCCGGCAATTGGGCTTCCAGATACAGGTTCTCTTTGTCTTCATACACATTGACTGCCGGGGTCCAATTGACGACTTGGTCATTCCGATCATCCCAAATCGGTCGCCGGAATGGCATGGTCTCCAACCAGCCTAAAGTTCGTTCGATTTCCTTAAACGGATCCCATTTCACCAACATAATTGCACCTCCTTTTCCATCTTGAAGTGGTTTTTATTCTGCTTTCTATCGAGGCGCCTCTGAGAATTTAGATAAATCCAAAATGGGAAAAGTCAAGGTGGGTCAATATCAGGGAAGGATACCCTTTGACGGGTGAGTAGCCTTTCCTACAATCCGCCCAATGCCCCGTCGTGTCCGCAGGCGACTCCTGATAAGCAGCGCACTGACCCTGGTAGCCTGTACGTTGCTCACCGTTGCTTATCAATTTGCCTTTTTTTCTACCTCCCAAATTCGAAGCATGGACTTCCTGTTTGCCTCGCGCACCAATATACGTGCCCGTTCCACGGTCATCGTTGGCATTGACCAGCGAAGTTATCGCACTCTCATCCCCCAATACGGGAGCATGGCGAATTGGCCGCGAACCCTTTACGCCAAAGTCCTTGACAGACTCCACCAAGCTGGGGCACGGGTTATTGCCTTCGATATCTTTTTTGACGCTGCCAAACCCGAAGATCCAGAAGTGGCAACAGCCCTTCGACGGGCAGGCAATGTCATCATGCCAATTGAGGCACAGGGACCGGGGCGCCTTCAGCCAAAACCCGGCTTTGCGCAGGAGTTCGATTTGTTTTTCCATTCCACAGCCACGATCGAAAAGGGGGCGGCGGGAAAAGGGTTCGTGAATGTGACCACCGATCCAGACACAGTAGTCCGTAGAATGCCCATGCTGTTACTCGCCGGGGACGAGACGGCTGCCGCCTTGCCTTTGACGGCCGTGTCACATTTTATCCGACGGTCCAAAGTTATCGACGCGCCCGCGAGCGAATCTGAGGTCTACGCAGCAGGACGGGCTATCCCGATAGCCGCAGACGGCACCATGGTGATTAATTTTCTTGGGCCGCCATCGAACCCCCAGCAGGGGGTGTTTACCATTATTCCGTTCATTGACGTTCTGAACGGATCGTTTGACCAGGCCTTGGTAAAAGACAGAATTGTTCTCATCGGCCTCACGATAAGAGGCCTCGACGAATTCTCCACCCCCACCACCGGCAGCACCAGAATGTGGGGCGTCGAGGTGCTCGGTAACGCCATTGAGACGGTTCTAAGGCAACGGTACTTGGTGTCGGTTTCGCCGGATGTCACCGTTTGGTTGATCTACATCATGGGCGCCTTGGCTGCTCTTCTGGTAGCCACGTGTCGGCCATACCTGGCCACCGTTGGGATGGTTAGTCTCTTCGGGTTTTACCTCCTAGCCGCTGGAGTGTTGTTTGACGGCGGCGTTTTGCTAAACCTGATCTATCCTCCAGGGGCGATCTTCCTCACCTTTGGAATTACCCTTGTGTACCGGGTCGTCTTCGAGCAGGCTGAGCAGCGAATGATCCGCGAAGTCATGGGGCGGTACCTCTCACCCTCGGTCAGCCAATGGATCCTTAAGGAACCAGAAAGATTATATTTAGGCGGCCAGACCAGACAGATGACCGTGTTGTTCAGCGACATCCGGGGCTTCACAACACTGTCCCACAGCCTGGACCCCCAGGCCTTGGTTTCAATCCTGAACGAATATATGACCGCCATGACCCAGATGGTGTTCAAACATGATGGGGTGTTGGACAAGTACATCGGCGATGCCATCATGGCTTTCTGGAACGCCCCGATGGAACAGCCGGACCATGCCAAGCGAGCCTGTGGCACGGCCCTGGACATGATTGACAAATTACAGGAATTGCAAATGGGTTGGAAACAGCGTGGAATGCCAATCCTCGAATTGGGGATCGGCATCAACTCCGGCCCAATGGTGGTGGGCAATATGGGGTCACTCGAGCGGCTGGCCTACACCGTCCTAGGGGACAACGTCAACGTCGCTTCACGCCTGGAAGGCCTGAGTAAGGAGTACGGCACTCACATTGTTATCGGGGAATCCACTCGACAGGCAGCCGGCCCGGACTTCGAATACCGTGTTCTGGATCTCGTAGCAGTCAAAGGCCGCAGCGAACCGCTGGGGGTTTATCAATTACTCTGCCGAGCAGGTCAACTCAATCCCGAGGTGGCTCAGAGGTTAGAACGATACCAACACGGGATTGACCTCTACCGGGGGCGCAAGTGGAAAGAGGCTGCTGAAGTTTTTGGTGAGATTCTCGACCACACATCCAACGACGGCCCCAGTGTACTTTACCTTCGCCGAAGCCGAGAGTGTGTGACCAATCCGCCGCCGGTTGATTGGAATGGAGTTTACGTGGCTAAGACAAAATAGGCTGCCGGCTACATTTTGCCAGCTTCTTGAACTTCCTGCTCCGAGAGAAGAATACGTCCAGGCAAAGGCCCTTTCAAAGGTTCCAGGGGTGTCGCATCGCCACTTTGAATGATGGCCGTCTTGGGGTTATCTGCGGTACCAGACTCCAACTGGTGCGTAATGTGGGTGACC
Source organism: Nitrospinota bacterium (assembly GCA_022572725.1). GTDB lineage: Bacteria > Nitrospirota > Nitrospiria > Nitrospirales > UBA8639 > JACZVJ01. The sequence continues at coordinate 5,336 of JACZVJ010000136.1, forward strand.
AACCGCTGCCCTTGTTTGATCGATCCAGAAAGTTGTTGTTGGTAAACCTGGGCACCTTGAAACAACCCTGTCAGGGTGACAGAAAAACTGACTTCCTCCAAACCCTCCAGGACCAAGGTGAAGGGGCCCGGCTTCCCAGCCGGCACTTCCACCGTGTAGGACCCCTGGGGGGAAACGCCGGTGAAAGACCCAAACACCTGGTTCACTTCTACTCCCGGTGTAATAAACCCAGCGACGCGAGCCTTGTCCGTCATTAAAACCAGAGGGAACACCTTGGATGGAGTGGTAATCTTCAGTGTGCTCTGATTATAGGCGAAAGGCTCCGCATCTGTTGCCTTCCCCCCTTTTACCGTAGTCTTTTCTCCGGGGTTCAGAACCGTCAAGGTCCGCCCTTCTGTGTCCTTCACCACCAATTCCCCAGCCAAGGTCCAGCAGACAAATTTGGCGCCGGGCTTTTGTTGTGCCCCGATCAAACCATCATGAACGGTGGCCGTCGCGGTATTGGACTCAAGCGACATACCCGAACCCGGATCAAGTAGACGAACCACCCGAGCCCAGACCGTCCCAAAATTGATGGAAATGCGAACTCGGGAGCTTGTGCGACCAATGTCCGCCTGGGCAATCATCACGTCCGAATCCGGCTGAATCGTTAAGGTACTGCCATCCAAAAACGTGACGAGCGCCGTGGCCTTGGGACCGGTGAGAATACGGACACCCTCAGACAGGTCCATGCCATCCCTTGCAACCTTCGTTTGGGTTTCTTCAGCAGGTACATACGTGACCTCTCCAGCGAGAATACTGAGCGTGGCAGTGGTCGTCACCTTTCCCGGTCCGCCCTGTTGCGCCGCTACCCCATGAGGGGACAACAACAAAAACATGGCGCCCAGAACACACGCGGGGGCCATTCCCCGAACTAACTGGATAGGCAAACAACCTTTGGTATTGGGTCGGACGGACACCCAGGTCAGGTACGCCTTCAGGGCATGACATCTGCCCCGCTTCACGAAGGGCTGTAATAGAGGGTCCATATGCGCACGATACCCAACTGATGGGAAAAGAGCAACTACATGAGGGCCTGAGTTGTTGTTGTAATCCTTCCAAGGAATATTTAAAAACTGTAAAAAACCTGTATTTCTTCTTTCAGACAGTGTCAGGTAAAATTGTGAAGGTGATCGGTCATTGTCCCGGAAAAACCTCTGTCTGTCATCCCCGCAATTTTCCAATCTGTCATCCCCGCAGTTTGTAGCGGGGATCCATCTTGCTGTTCCTGCTAGGGGGCGGAAAAGATGGATGCCCGCTAAGGTCTGCGCCTGCGCGTCGCAGCGCTATGGCGCGTAGAGGCGGGC